>JACRGZ010000080.1 GCA_016234155.1 Nitrospirota bacterium
ACCCGACAGTTCTGGAGTGGACGGCAAGAGAAGGGCGAGTGTTATTCACGCACGATGTCTCCACTATCACTCACTACGCCTATGAACGCGTCAGTGCAGGCAAGGCCATGCCTGGTGTTTTTGAAGTCAGCCGGGAATTGCCTTTGGGAGCTGTCATCGAAGATACCCTCTTGTTGGCTGAGTGCGGTCTTGAGGGCGAGTGGGAGGGGCAAGTACGGTACCTGCCCTTACGGTAAAAACGGTATCGTGCAAATCAGAGAATGGCGATTTCAGGTGGTTCATATGTCCATTGTCATTCCCGCAGTTTTAAGCGGGAATCTAATTTCAATGTTGACAGGACTCTGGATTCGTCCCCGAATGTTACTATCCCCGATAGAAGCACTCGGGGACGGATAGAAACATTCGGGAATGACAGCATACATTACCTCAACTTATTGAGAAGCTACAAAAAAACCAATCAAAAACCAATCAATAACCATTGACACCCCATACTTATAAATGTTAACATGTCAAAACTTTGAAAGGTAGTACTCTTATAGAGATATTGCATAATTCAGGCAGAAACAGTAGTGGGATAGTAGCAGCAAAGATAAATGGCCGTCCCGTCGATCTAAACACACCTGCGTCTGACGATACAGAGACAGATTGGCCAAAGATAGAGTGGCCAGAGATAGAGTGGATAGACATATCGTCTCCCGAGGGTTTAGAGATACTCAGACACAGCACAAGCCACCTGATGGCACAGGCGGTAAAAGAGCTCTATCCGGATGTAAAAGTAACTATAGGCCCTGCAATAGAGGATGGGTTTTATTATGACTTTGATTACAACAAGACATTTACTCCCGAAGACCTTGTCAGGATAGAAGAGAGGATGAGGGGGCTTGCAAAAAAGGATATGCCTATTACACGGATGGAGATGTCAAGGGAAGAGGCGGTAAAACTCTTTGAGGATATGGGAGAGGGCTATAAGGTCGAGATTATCAAGGAGATAATGGATACTACTGTTTCATTATACAAGCAGGGTGATTTCATAGACCTCTGCAGGGGGCCTCATCTCCCCTCTACGGGGCGGACGGGGAAATTTAAACTGCTCAATACCGCAGGCGCATACTGGCGCGGAGACGAGAAAAACAGGATGCTCCAGCGCATCTACGGGACGGCCTTTCCCACTCAGGCAGGGCTTGACAACTACCTGAATAGATTAGAAGAGATAAAGAAGAGGGATCACAGAAAGCTTGGCAGGGAGTTAGACCTTTTCAGTATTCATGATGACATCGGGGCCGGCCTTATATTATGGCATCCGAATGGCGCCATAATCCGCAAGGTTATTGAAGACTTCTGGAGAGAGGAGCATTTAAGGCATGGATATAAGCTCCTCTATACGCCTCATGTGGCAAAACTCGATCTCTGGAGGACAAGCGGGCATACAGAGTTCTATCAGGGTAATATGTACTCCCCTATTGAGGTTGAGGGGCAGGATTTCCAGTTAAAACCGATGAACTGTCCTTTTCATATAATGATATATAAAAACAGGCTGTACAGTTACCGTGACCTCCCTGTCAGGTGGGCTGAACTTGGCACAGTCTACAGATACGAAAGGTCGGGGGTCTTGCATGGCCTCCTCAGGGTGAGGGGTTTCACTCAGGATGATGCCCATATATTCTGCCGTCCTGACCAGATAGAAGACGAGATATCCTCTATACTGGACTTTACTGTCGAAACCCTGCGGACGTTTGGTTTTGACAGGTATGACATCTATCTCTCAACAAGGCCTGATAGATTTGTCGGGGGCCTTGATAACTGGGAAAAGGCTACCGCAGCCCTGCGCAGCGCCCTTGAACTTAAGGGGCTACCTTATCAGATAGACCCTGGCGAAGGGGTATTCTACGGTCCTAAGATAGACATAAAAATAAAGGATGTGTTGGACCGTGCATGGCAGTGCACCACCATCCAGGTAGATTTTAACCTCCCTGAGAGATTTTCCCTGTCATTTGTCGGGGAAGACGGGCTTCAGCATCAACCGATCATGATACACAGGGCGCTTATGGGTTCATTAGAGAGGTTCTTTGGCATACTTATCGAACACTATGCAGGCGCATTCCCATTATGGCTTTCGCCTGTTCAGGTAAAGGTCCTCCCTATCACAGAGAAACAAAACGAATACGCAGAGGAGGTCAGACGTATCCTGAGTAGTGAAGATGTACGGGTTGAGGTAGACAGCAGGAACGAAAAGATAGGTCACAAGATCCGTGATGCACAGATGGAGAAAGTCCCATATATGTTTATCGCAGGCGGCCGGGAGGTGGAATCCCGGACAGTAGCCGTAAGGATGAGAAAAGAAGGGGACAGAGGAGCTATGCCTCTTGCAGCGGCGATAGACAGGGTGAAGGAAGAGATAAGAAGTAAGAAGTAAGAGGCAATGAGTAGCGCCGACCTTTATGGTCGGCTTAAAACGTAAGAAGTGAGACGTAGGGACAGACCTTAAGGTCTGTCCCTACAGGTCTTACCATTAAGCTTCAAAGGAGGTGAAAATATCGCAGAACCAAGGATAAGGGTAAACAGAGAAATAAGGGTTAGGGAGGTGCGTGTCATAGGTCCGGACGGTGAGCAGATCGGGGTAATGGCTACCTACCAGGCCATACAAAAGGCTGCGGAATACGGGCTCGATTTAGTGGAGGTAGCGCCCACAGCGAAACCTCCTGTCTGCCGCATCATGGACTTTGGAAAGTATAAATATGAGCAGGCGAAGAAGCAGCACAGTACAAGACTTCATCAGCGGAGCATGCAGCTCAAAGAGGTTAAGTTAAGGCCGTACACAGGCAAACATGACATTGAGATTAAAATCCGCAATGTAAAGAGGTTCTTGGAAGATAAGAATAAGGCAAAGATAATCCTTACCTTCAGGGGGAGGGAGATTGCATATAGAGCTGCTGCAAAGGGCATCATGGATGCCTTTGTGGAGGGAGCAAAAGATGTAGGGGTGGTGGAATTCCCCCCGAGGATGGAAGGGAATAGCATGATCATGATCATGTCCCCAAAGTCAGAAGTGCAGAAAGGGCAAAAATCATCACAGGCAAATCCTGCCCCCCCTCTCCATATCGCCCCCCCACAAGTGGGGGAGGATAAAGTTTGTCCTGAGGCGCTGAGCCCTGAACCTGTCGAAGGGTCGAAGGGTCGAAGTGGTGGGGTTGATAATTTACAGGGTAAAGAGACAGAAGGCGGAAAAAAAGAAGCAGGGACAGACCTTTAGGTCTGTCCACTCAGGAGGGAAAATGGCTAAGACTAAACTAAAGACTCACAAGGGGGCCTCAAAGCGGTTTAAGATTACAGGAACCGGCAAGATAGTCAGGTGCAAGGCTTCCGGGAATCACCTGCTGACCAAGAAGAGTTCCCGGAGGAAAAGGATCTTAAAACATGATGCATTAGTGCATAAGTCGGATGAGAGGAATGTGAAACAGATGCTGCCGTATTCATAGATGAAAGGGAAAATACTAAATTCTAAACAATATCAAATGAGCAAATTCAGTATACAGAATTCAGTATTCAGTATTCAGTAGTCAGAATGAGAAAAGCGGCACTCTAAATTATTAGAGGCATATTCTAACTGACTACTGACTACTGACTACTGACTACTGTTTAGGATTTAGATATTAGGATTTAGGATTTAGGATTTAAATTGAGAGGAGGTAAGCAACAATGCCACGGGCAAAAGGTGGACCAAAGACAAGACAACGGAGAAAGAAGGTGCTGAAATTAGCAAAAGGGTACTGGGGTGGAAGGCATCGCCTCTACAGGACTGCTACAGAGGCAGTAGATAAGGCGCTAAGTTATGCCTACCGGGATAGACGGCAGAAAAAA
>JACRGZ010000081.1 GCA_016234155.1 Nitrospirota bacterium
CCATTCGACCCCCTGTACCAATTTGTACTGAATGAACCCCCAACTGAGTCAATAGCTCCCTCTGGAGGATTGTTGGTGTCATATTGGGCCCGTACCCTGGTCGCGAGGAGCTGGACAAGGTTGTTGTCGGGTGAGGCGGCCGCACGTTGAACAAAGGCCGAACCGATCACCCTGAACTCCGCCAACCCCCTCGTGCCTTTTTTCTCCGTATCAGTGAAGCGGGCCCGCCGTACACCGGACAGGGTCGGGACGCTGACCTCCCCATCGCCGTCAGGAACAGACAGGGTAATTGGCCCGCTGTTGAACAGCTCGTTCCCGGCCGCATCGAACAACTGAAAGAAACCTGTACGGATCCAGTAGTCTGCTTGAAAGGATGTATCGCGATGGCCATATACCTGAAGCCTGGAAACCGCTACGTCCTGCGGGAACGCGATCTCAATGAAATTGTATGTGAAAGGCCAATTGGTCGAGAGCCATGAAGTTCCCGGGGAGCCATCGACAGCTAGCGCCGCAGGGTGCGCAGGGGAATAGGGCGTGACAGAGCTGACGTTGAGGGTCGCCCCCGGCACGGCCTGCGCCAGATTGATCTCCTCTATCAGTACCGCCTGGCCCTGCTGCAGGGCGTAAGGCGTATAGGTGAACGAGCCGTCCGGATTGAAACTGAGCGCGCCGTTGATCGGGGGCGTTGCGAACATGGCGGTCATGGAGCCCCCGTCGGGATTCGTGTCGTTGCTCAACACGCCCGGTGCACTTACCGCGAGGGTCTCGTTCGCCCTCACCTGGTAGGCGTCATCCTCGGCGACCAGGGCATGACGGCCTGCGGGGAGGGCGACCTCCACCGTGAAATCCTGTGTGGCAACGAGGCCGTCGAAGTCCTGGACCCGGACCGTCACAGGCTGTGGACCGGCCTGGGAGAAGAACGGCGTCCACTGGATCAGTCCGGTCGCCGTATCAATCGTCATCCCTTCGGGTGCGACAGGCAGAGAGAACGTCAACACCTCCCCGGTATTGGGATCGGCCACCTCGACGTCATAGAGATAGGCCTGCCCGGCCGTCACCTGAGTCCCGGGGGTTGACGTGATCACCGGGGGTTCGTTCGCGTGGGTCACCGTCAATGTCACGAAAAAGAAGTCTGCTCCTGGACGGGAGGGGTCTGGTATTCCGTATGAGACAAGACAGCAAATGAGGTCCCCTCCGAGCAGGGGCATGTTTTCAGTTGTAAAGACGCCGCTGCGTGAGTTAGAAGTCGTAATGGTAAAAGAGTCCCTGAAAGCCGGTGTGAAGCCATTGATCAAGCTGACGTTGAGGGCGCTTGAAAGCGTGGCGCTGCCGGTCACATCGAACCGATCGTAATGGGCGCCCGCGTTGAGGCCGCCTAATTCGATGTCTAATGACCCGCTGCCGGATTGCATATAGGCCCCCGCGATGGTGAGGATGCCCAGCGGGGATCCGGGGCTGACCTGCCCCCCTGTATTCGAGACATTCGCCGTGACGGCGCCGAATCCCGCGAGTCTGCCGCCCTGAATGTTGAGCGTCGTGGTTGAGGTAAGGGAGCCGCCGTCCAGAATGGTGGCGCCAGCAGTCTGTGTATAACTACTGCTCAGGGCCAAGGTGCCGCTCTGCACATTGACCGTCCCGGTATTGATGAACGGGGATCCCACAGTCGCTGTCCCCGTGGTTGTGGTCCGATTCAGCGTCCCCTCATTGCGAAACACCCGGCTGCCCGTATCGCCGTATCCTCCCCCTGCAAAAAGCACATCAGGCGCGGCGAAGTTCCAGGTCCCTATGTTCTCAATGGTGGCGGACTCACCATATGAACCGCTAATCGGCCCACTATTCCAGTTTGCCGTACCTTCGTTGCGCAGCGTGCGCCCACCTCGAAGATTCACCGATCCGCTGATGTTCAGGGTTCCCCCGGCGGCAATGACCGTCGTCCCGGTCCCTGTCATCGTCCCGCTGGCCCAGGTCATCGTGCCAGTCACCGTCACCGTGCCGCTCCCCCCCAGAGTTCCGCTGGTTATGGTGAACAACCCTAATGAGATGACATTGGCCGCACCGGTGAGCGTACCGCCGGAGAGGGTCAACGCACCGGAGAGTACCGCAGAGTTTGCAATAGAAATTGACCCGCCTGACAGGACAATGGCCTCATTGCTGCGCAGACTGCTGATCGAGTCCGCACCCTGGGAGTGTGTCACGGTGATATCACCGGGGACGTCAATGCAGACGTCATCGGATGGCCCGGGCAAGACGCCGGTGCTCCAGTTGCCAGCCGTCTGCCACAGACCGTTGGCGTTGGTAATCCAGTTGACCGTATCCGGTCCGCAGAACGTCACGGTAACCGCGACGGTACTCGGAGCCGAATCTGCGATCCCGTCGTTGACAATTAGTTGGACAATATAAGTTCCGGCAACATCCGGCGTAAACGCGGGGTTCGTAGCCGTCGGGTTGGTGAGGGTCGCGTTGCTGCCGGATGGCCGCGAGGCGACCGACCACAGAAAGGTCAGGGCATCACCGTCAAGATCGCTTGACCCGCTTCCGTCTAATGAGACCGGATTCGTCACAAAGGCCGTCTGGTTCAGACCGGCATCGGCTACCGGCGGCCGGTTTACGTTTTGTACCGTAATCCGCACTGTCTCATTCGCTGTCCCACCCCGGCCATCCGATATCTCAAAGAAGACATCAAAAAAACTGTCAGCCGTCCTGCCGGAGACATCAAACCCAGGGGTATAGTTAAATGTCCTTGTGCCTGGATCAAAACCGGCGCCAGGGGGGAGATTTCCTACCGTAAACCCGAGGGCATCTCCATCCGGATCGCTCCCATCAACACGAAAACTCAGCAGCTCCCCCTCTCTTACTGTCTGGTTTCCGATGGGGTCCAGCGAGGGGGAGCGGTTGATATCCCTTACCGTAACCACCATGCCGGCACTCGCCGATGCCCCCTTGGAGTCGGTCGCCGTAAAGGTCAGGTTGTATGAACCTGCATTGGTATAGTCAGGGGACAGGGTCAATGTCCCGGTCCCATTGACAGCCGTGAAAACGGCAAAGACGGGGAGTGGGGAAGTCGTCAGGGTTATCAGATCGCCATCAGTGTCTGTCGCTGAGACAGTAACATCAAGCGATGTCCCCTCATCCAGCGAGGCATTGCCGATCGGTAAAATAACAGGGGCATTATTTGTGGCAGCCGATGTAATGGTAAACGCACCAGGCCTGATTGCAGTCTGTGTATTAGTTACAACCCCAATGCTGCGGCTTCCAATGGCCGCTGTCGGGGATACAGTGATATTGGCCGTTAAACTCGTTAAAGACTCAACAGTAGTAGAATTAACCGTCACACCGGTACCAAAGGCAGCCCTCGTCTTCCCGGCAATAAACTGACAGTTTGCTGATCCAATAATCCGGACATTCAGATTGGCTGTACCTACAGGGGCAGATGTCACCCCTGAGAGGCTGATCTCAATGATCTCAACTGATATCCCCTCGCTTATCTCTCCTGAGACCTTGTTCCTGACCCTTAATGCCGCCCTGCCAACAGGTGAAGCGTCAGGAACTTTCACGGTGAGACGCCTGAGACCTATGGTTGAATCTATAGTAGTTACCGCAGTCGGGATAACTGTAATAGTACCTCCCGATGTGGAGGTGAAAGCAACTTCATTATTCCCTGCTGTAGTATTAAAGCCAGTACCGTTAATGTATATCGTAACAAGGGATGAAGCGCCGGAAGGGGTTACTGATGACAGTGAACCACCATGGGCTACAGATGCCCATAACGGTAAACAGGAGATAATAAGACACAACAGACAAAGAAGAAGGTATATCCTTTGCACTGAAAACCGCTCAGGAATCTGTTTAGTATCAGGAAAGAGGATCCTCATATGCTATTCCTCAGATGCTATAAAGAGTTTACTCCTGGCTCATCTTTTACAAATTTAATATGTTCAGCATCCTGTCATTCTGCGCACAATACCTATTACAGCTAAACCACTTCCCAGTAACAGGACTGTAGCCGTCTCAGGTACTGCAGTCGGCTCTCCTGGTATCGTGTAATCAATCGCAATAGAACCCGGTGAAGTCAGCACTGGACCTATAATATTCTCATCATTAAACCTTAGAAAAAGACGTGCTGAATAAATATTTATACCTGTAAAGTCATAAATACTATTACTATCCCTCTCATCTCCAATTGCAGCAATTTCTCCCAAGTCAAGTGGTGCAATCGGAGATACACTATCTGTTTCAATTTCCACAAAGACATCAAAAAATGATTCAACCAGAGGAGAGAGCGAAAGAATCGTTAGTAACGGAAAAAAAGTATGGACCATATAAGAACGTATCATCTTCGCTATACGTATTCCACTCAAATGTCCCGATAGTAAATGCCTGGGCCGTGTTTGTTATCAGTATTAAAAGAGAAAATACAGTGAGGCTCTTGCAAAAGTATAAAAATGTTGTCATTCCCGCATGGTTTAAGCGGGAATATAGTGTTTTATTACAGAAAATCATATCCCCGATAGAAGATTTCGGGGATGACATAGACTTTTGCAAGAGCCTCCAAGTAATAACCAAAGTTGTTTTAACTATGCTGCTCATGTTAGTCTCTTTTATGTTGAGTGATTGTTTACTTCCCATGGTGAAGACCTCCTATGATGATCCAGTTCTATGCAAGAACCGCTGCAATTCTCTTTTTCATCGCTGCACCTCGGCTGCACCTCGCTTGCTATTGGCATTATAATTTTTTTAATAGCACCTTTTATATCACACCAGAGATTACAGATAGATTACAGATTCGCTCTTTTATTCGATCTTTTTTCCCCCCTTTTGGGATGCTTATCCCCCTTTTTCCATGCTGAAAGTCTGTTTCCGGATATCAAGATCGCCCACAGCTCATCCAGATTATGGAACGCCCTATTCCCTTCCACTCCGACCTCTTCCACTACTCCGACCAGAAGTCCGGGGTTCTTTGTGTCACGCCGGTAGATACGAACGACATAGTTATCCATGGTATTCTTTTCCATTTTAGGGTATTATAAACCGGGAGAGATTACAGATAGATTACAGATTCGAAAAAAATATTTTCTTAGGGTTACGGTGCAATGAGAAGTCCACGAGGCGCATTTCACTCATTTCAGGCTCCTGAGGATGGCCTCTGTCGCCGGAGAAGGGGAAATATCCATCATGGCGGCGAGGACTTTCTTTAACCGGTCGTATGCAGAGAGGGCCTCGGCGCGGCGGCCGAGTCTCTGGTAGCAGGTCATGAGATGCTGGTAAAACTCCTCGGCTGCAGGATCGCCCTCGATCCCCTTCTGGTAGGTCTCGATCACCTTCCGGAGATCCCCCTTCTCCTCATACAGGCGTCCCAGCTCCCCTGTGAACCTGAGATATTTGTTCCTGAGCCGCTCCCTCCTTAACGTCGTCCACTCCTCACCTCTACTGTCTGAAAGAAACGGTCCCTGATAAAGCGCTACCGCCTTTTCGATGAAGGTTATGCCCTGATCGTTATCTCCGCTCCGGATGGCGCTCTCCGCCTTTCCAATGAGCCGCTCAAAGGCCCAGGCATCCACCCAGCAATAGCGGGGATCGAGGGACATCTTGCCATCACTGAGGATGACCACCTTCTCCACCCCGATAAGCCGGCGCACGCGGAAGAGGTTCGTGACAACAGCCTGGTATGCCACATCACCGTCACACTCCGGCCAGAGGAGATCTGAAAGATGCTCTTCCCGGACGTCACGGCCGCCGAGGGAGATGAGCGCCTTCAGGAGGTCAAGGGGCCGCTGCTGCGCCTTCCGGGAAAACCTGACCGGCTGTCCATCTCTTACAAGGGCAAACCGTCCCAGTGTATAGAACCTGACAGCCCAGGGCCACTCCTCCACCTCAAGGGGCGGCGTTTTCGGGGTAATCCCCCTCCTTTTGATCAGCCATCTCACGTACTCCGTCTCGAGCCCGGCGTCAAGCGCCCTGACACATAGCCCTGCCATCATATCCGGCAGCCAGAGGTAATTATTGGCATAGCCCTGCTCCCTCCCCAGTGCCATCGCCTTACGGAGCGTCTTCAACCCTCTCTCTTCGTCCCCTCTGTCAAAGACAAAATGGGCCTCGGTCAGAAGGCATAGGAATTGTACGTTCCTCGCCCAGATCCGGTCTGCGATCTTCCTGCCTGTATCGAGGCGCCTCTTTGCCTCCCTGTATCTCTTCTGTTCATGAAGGATATGCGCATTCAGGATATGACAGAGCGATTCATTCAGAGCGAAACCGGCATCCAGGGCCATCCTGTATGCAACATCCGCATCAGAGGCCGCCTGCGAGATATCACCCCGGAGGAGTCCATAGTAGGCCCTCAGGAAATGGTAGAAACTCTGGTCTGCGGGTCGCATCCTCTCCACGGAAGAAGTCATCTCCCCGAGGAATCTCTTAGCCATGGTTAAATCCCCGGAGTTCAGTGCGCTGATTGCCCCCTGGCCTGAGATTTGAAAGTCAAAGACATGAACACCGGTATAGGCTGAAAGCTTCTGCCCTTCTGACACGGTCGAAAGACACTCCTCATGAGATGCGGTAACGGCAAAGTGGACAGCCTCTATAAATAGTATGGTCATTTCAACCAGCGGGGTGGCATCCTTTGATCTCTGCAATCGCCTGAGTGAATCGAGCAGAACTCTTGTATCGGAGGATTCCCCTCTTAAAAGCCGTTTTAATGTCTGGCCTATGCGTGTTTGAAGCAGGATATGGATATCCTGGCTCTTCTCTGAAAGCGATACAGCACTATCCTCCCAGCGGGCAATGTCCGACGGATCGGACTGCCGGTATACGATGGCCATGAATATGGACGATGCCATACGGGCGCCAATGACATCATCCGGTAATCCCCCATATTCATTGATGACCTCATCGAGTATCTTAAGCCACCGGTCCAGAGGTCTCATAGATGGGGAGGCATGGATGAATATCGATACAATTTCCTGCAAGGAGAGGAAGATGCCGGTCTTATTTTTCTGTATGCGGAAGATCCCAAATGCCCGATCAAAAAGGGTGTATGCCTCCTGCGGATTAACTGTCGTGCGTGAAACGCCAAGCCAGTATAATAGCCAGGGATTGCCGTTGACCATCTCCTCCGGCAGAAAGGCGATCCATTGTCCCAACACCCCCCACCTCGCCTGGGTAACAAGCTCACGGGCATGCGCCAGGAGGAGCCTCTTGGCCCCTTCATAATCCCCTGCGTCCCGGCAGAGCTCAAAGGCATCCTCTGTCATCCCGGATCCTTCCAGAATCAAAGCTGCGCTTAATTTTAGTTGCCGCAGCTCGTCAACCTCAAAATAAGCCTGCGTCCTGAAGAGAAGGTATTCCCTGAAAAGGGGGTGATACTGGAAGACCGGTCTTATTCCTGGACGCCTCTCGGTAAAACAGTTAGTGCTGCTTAGAATCAATAAGATGTCCCTTCCATGGGGCGCCCCGGTAAGCCGTTCGACCATACCGGCATCCATGTCAGGCAGCAGCGCTGTCTTCAATAAAAATACCCGGGTCTCCTCGTTCAGTTTTCCCATGATCTCCGAGGTAAAGTAATCGTAAACCGTCTCTATCTTCATATCCCGGGTCCGTTCAAGACTCGTCCCCTTTTTGATCTTCTCAAGCATCAGGATAACGCCGGCGGCCCAGCCGTGGGTTTTTCGGTGAATCTCCCCTGCCAGTTCTTTTAACACGGCCCTCATCGGCTTCTCTGACTGCCTCCAGTTGAGTCTCAACTTCATGATGCCGAGTGTCTCTTCAGGCGTCAGCGTAAGCGCTTCCTTGCTCAGCACTTCCATGGAATGGGAGGCACGAAGACACGCCAGCAAGGCAGGCGGTTCACCCCGGCTCACCACAATGATGCGAACCCCATCAGGAATGACCCCGAAGCCGTGCCGGATAACCTCATGAAACATCGAGTCAGGGGGAACCTCTTGGTAATTATCGAGAACCAGACAGGCCGGTGGTTTTAACCTGCCGTAGAGATTTTCAAAATAGCGGCGGGTAAAAGTGGAAAGTCCGGGGAGGTACTCAGGGGTTAGAATTGGAAGACCCTTTCTCCTGCGGGGCGACGCCTTCCGTGCCGCAAGCCCCATATAGTAGAAGAAGGTTGCGATATCCCCATCCCCGGCATCTGCCTGATACCAGAGACAGGAGAGTTTGCGTGATTCTATGTAGCTGCTGACGAGAATGGTCTTCCCGTAGCCGGGCGGCCCGGTGATCCAGAGGACAGGATGTCCTCTGGCTTTGTCCAGAAGGTTAAAAAGCCTTTTTCTCTGATAAATATCAGCGAAGCGGGGGCGGGTAATCCTGGCAAGTGTGATGTCACCGCTCTTCATGGGCATTAGTTGTATAGTTTGCTACAAAATTGTCTCTTCAAACAGGTGGTTGTGTCTCATTATACCTACGAGAGAATAGGTTTTCAATAAAAATATAGGATCCAACACATTTTTGATTCCTCCTTCTGCGACGGCGATAAGCAATTAATGGCTTGCCACGCAGTTCATAGGCCGTGATCACAAAGACACTGTTCGGTTCGGGGTCAGTAATTGCTTTATAACCATATAACTTTCTGGTAAAATAACCCATGTTTATACATGTTTATAGAGGATATACAAAATGGGAATGTTTGATACTATTTATAAGGTCTTTTACTGCCGGGTGGGGGGGCCATTCAGTACCTTCTCCAGTTGTCCGGCAAGGTCTGCGGCCGCCACAGGGCGTCATCGGGCGGGGGCGACGAGGCGTCGCTGAGGAGAAAATCCGCCCGCGTCAGCCGCAATATCCCGTCCTCTGCCAGGCATTTGCCCGGACCCGGAATCAGGAGAAGGGCCAGGAGGAACACTCCCGGCAGGCATCTGGAGAGCATGGTGAGCATGGTCCGGTAGAATAGCACAAAGAGGATGAGATTTAAATCAATCCCTTTTGTCCCGCTTTATAAACCGCCTCCCCGCGGGAGTGGACCGCCAGCTTGCCGTAAATCTTCTTGACGTGGGCCGTGACCGTATGATGAGAAATTTCCAGTTGACCGGCGATCTCCTTGAAGCTGAACCCCTTGGCAATCTGACGGAGGACCTCGGACTCCCGCTGGGATAGGAGGGAGGGATCCGATTCACCGTCGAAAAATGCGGGAGGGGCGCCGGAGACACCGAGCCGTTTCAGCAACTGGCGCGCGATGACGGGGCTGATGGGGGACCCTCCGGAACACAATTGCCGGATCGTGTCGATAAATTCATCAGGCAGGGAGTCTTTCATCAGATACCCTCCGGCCCCAGCTTCCAGGCTGGAAATCACATGCTCCTCATCACCGAAAACGGTGATCACCATGATCTCCATCCCAGGGTGTACAGCCGCCGCCCGGCGGATGACGTCCACTCCGCTCCCGTCGGGGAGCCCCATGTCCGTCAGGAGGACATCCGGCGCCTCCCGGGACAACATCTCGTCCGCCTCCTCGCAGGTGGCCGCAGCGGCTAACAATTCAAATTCCCGGGATTGGAGGATATATTCGGAAAACTTCTGCCGGAGCACCGGGTCGTCTTCAACGATCATGACTTTTTTCATCGAGCCCCTTCATCTCCTGCCAAGCGTTTTTTTTAGGATAAAGTGTGACCGGACTTCAGAAGATTGTCAATCCCATATTTAGGGTATGGGGGGACACGCGTGAATCCGGACAGGTGTCGTAGATTCTCGGTGACAGAATAAATGAGCCTATAAAATCACCCTAAACCTGCCTGTATATAATAGGCGGTGGATTCTGGTTGCCCTTCTCACCTTGACACAGGATGTAATTATTTGTTATATCTACATCCTGTGAAAAGAAGATATACTTCCAAATATAGCATAGTTATCGCTATTACCTTATCTCTTCTCCTCTGCACTCCTGCATATAGCTCCGAAATAAAAGAACATCATCTCCCCAACGGCCTTAAGATAGTCACCCTGGAAGATCATAAATCCCCTGTCGTAACGTTTCAGGTCTGGTATAAGGTGGGCTCACTGAATGAGGTTACAGGCACGACAGGCATATCCCATCTGCTTGAACATATGATGTTTAAGGGAACGGCCAAATACGGTAAAGGGGAGTTCTCAAAGATAGTGTCAAAGAACGGCGGTAATGAAAACGCCTTTACCAGTCAGGACTATACAGCATATTTTCAGATATTTGCCAGTGACAGGCTCGACATCTCCCTTGATTTAGAATCTGACCGTATGGTTAATCTGTTGTTTGTTCCTGAAGAGTTTTTATTGGAGCGTAATGTCGTTAAAGAGGAGCGGAGACTCCGTACCGAGGATGACCCCGTATCATCTTTAGTAGAAGACCTGTATGCCGCTTCCTTCAAGATCCATCCCTACCGGTCACCAGTTATAGGGTGGATGACAGACCTTGATAACCTTACAAGGGAAGACCTCTACGAACATTATAAAAAATATTATGTCCCTAACAATGCAACGGTCATTATAGTAGGTGATTTTAATACAGAAGATGTTGTTAAAAGGATAGAAAGATATTTTGGTAATATACCGCAGGGTAAAACACCTCCGGGAGTAAATATTGCAGAACCGGAACAACAGGGGGAGAGGAGGTTTTTCTATAAGCGCGAGGCCCAGCTTCCCTATGTCATATATGGATACCATGCGCCAAATTATGAAGATAAAGACCACTATGCCTTAGATGTGTTAAGTAACATACTCTCGACGGGTAAAAGCTCCAGGTTGTATCAGGGTATTGTATATGAAAAGGAGATAGCCCTCTCCGCCGGCGGTGGATACACACCCATTCAGACAGACCCTGAGCTTTTCTACTTCTATGCACAACTCAGACCAGGGAGGACCACAGAAGAGGCTGAATCCGCCCTGAATGAAGAGATCGCAAAGATCAAGAGGGATTCTGTATCTGAAAGGGAACTTGAAAAGGCAAAGAACCAGATAGAGGCATCTTTCATAATGGGGCAGGATTCGGTCTTCTACCAGGCTATGCTTATTGGCAAACTCGAGACCACAGGGGCAGGCGCAGGATATCTGCAGAATTATATAGATGAGATCAGAAAGGTGACTGCTGAGGATATAAAGATGGCAGCACAGAGGTATTTTTCAGAGGATAACAGGACGGTGGGGGTGCTGGTGCCTTTGCCAAATAAATAAGCAATGAGGCTCTTGCAAAAGTATAAAAATGTTGTCATTCCCGCATGGTTTAAGTGGGAATATAGTGTTTTATTACAGAAAATCATATCCCCGATAGAAGATTTCGGGGATGACATAGACTTTTGCAAGAGCCTCCAATGAGTTAGGAAGCAATGAGCAATGAGTAGTAAAACAAAACATATCATACGGATATTACCTGCCTTATTCACAATAATAATCCTTTGGGCTTCGACATGTCTTGCCTCTCCAAAAATTGAGCCAAAGCGAGTTGTTTTGACCAATGGGATGACCCTTCTCTTTGTCGGGACCCATGCCCTCCCTATGGTAAACATATCAGTAGCGATCAAGGCCGGCGCCATATATGACCCCCCTGAGAAAGGAGGGGTTGCCAATCTCACTGCTATCCTCCTTGACGAAGGGACAAAGAAAAGGACATCAAAACAGATAGCAGAGGAGATGGATTTTATAGGAGGAAGGCTCTCCACATCAGGAGGAGATGATTATTCTTCAGTCTCATTGGCGGTCCTTAAAAAAGACATTAAAACAGGTTTGGATTTACTATCGGATATATTACTGAATCCTTCATTCCCGGAAGAGGAGGTAAATAGAAAGAAAAAAGAGACTATAGCCTCTATAATATCTGACAAAGACGAACCGGGTATTGTAGCCTCCAAGGCGTTTTATAAGGCAGTGTTTAAAGGGCACCCTTACGGGAAACCTGTAGAGGGGGAAGAGGAATCGGTCGGCAATATTACACGGGATGATATAGTCAGTTTCTTCCAGAGATACTACAAACCGAATAATACAATTATGGCAGTCGTTGGTGATCTTGAACTCAAGGAGGCTGTGTCTCTTATAGAAACCTATTTTAATTCATGGGAAAAATCAAAGGTCAAACCCCATGATATTCCACCCGTCTCAAGGGTTACCAAAAAGGACTCATTACTTATCGATCGCAATATAACACAGGCAAACATAGTACTTGGTCATACGGGAATCTCGAGAGACAACCCTGACTTCTATGCAGTCAGTGTTATGAACTACATCCTTGGCGGCGCAGGCCTTACATCAAGACTGTCAAAGGAGATACGTGAGGACAAAGGACTTGCCTATTCAGTCTACAGCAGCTTTGATGTAAACAAATATCCCGGGGCCTTTGCAGTGGGAGTACAGACAAAGAATAAGTCGGCACGTATAGCAATTGAAGAGATACTATCCGAGCTAAAGAGGATCAGGGAAGAACCTGTTTCAGATGACGAGTTAAAGGATGCAAAGGCGTATCTAACAGGGAGTTTTCCACTCAAACTTGATACCTCTGCAAAGATAGCCGGCTACTTAATATTTATAGAATTCCATAATCTGGGGCTTGACTACTTTGAGGAATATCCCAAAAAGATAAGCGGGGTTACAGAAGATGATATAATAAGGGTGGCAAAAAAATATATAGACCCGGAAAATTATGTGTTAGTGGCTGTAGCAAAGCAGGAGGAGGCAGGGCTGAAGGAAGGAAGAGATAATGAGCAGTAAATGGTGAAATGGTCATGAGCCAGAGGCCCACAAAGGATGATGAAAATCACCCCTCACTCCTTCGACTTCTCTCAGGACAGGCTTAATCCTCTCCCCTTAGGGGAGAGGGTAGGGTGAGGGAGTTACGAAGGGAATTTTCAGATGAGCAGTGAAGTTACGGGAAATTATCTAAGGCTTAAGCAGATAATAGAGTCTATGGGTTCTGTAGTGGTGGCCTTCTCCGGAGGGATTGACAGCTCCCTTTTGGCAAAGGTGGCTTATGATTCCCTTGGTGGTAGGGCGGTTGCCGTTACCGCCACATCCCCGACATATCCTGCATATGAAATAGAAGATGCCAGGGTTATTGCTTCTGCCATAGGGATCAGGCATATCCTGATAGAATCCAACGAGCTGGATATAGCAGAGTTTGCAAAAAATGATCCCGATCGCTGTTATCATTGCAAGCGTGAGTTATTTGACAAACTAAGGGCTATAGCGGACGAGTTACATCTTGACCATATAGCCTGTGGTACTACCGTGGACGACCTCTCAGACTATCGTCCCGGCACGGAAGCGGCAAAAGAACTTGGAATACGGAGTCCGCTTGTTGAAGCAGGTCTCACCAAGTCTATAGTACGTGAGATCAGCAGGATGCTTGGCCTTCCAAACTGGGAGAAGCCCTCCTTCGCCTGTCTCTCCTCAAGATTCCCTTATGGGACAGAGATAACAGAAGATAGATTAAAACAGGTCGGGATGTGCGAGACGTATCTGCGGCAGCTCGGCTTTAGACAATTCCGTGTCCGCTATCATGGAGAGGTGGCACGGATAGAAGTGGAGACTGAAGAACTTAGGCACATCATGGAAGACACTTTATTGCGGGAAAAGATAGCAAAGAGGTTCAAAGAGTTTGGTTTTACCTATGTCACCTTAGATATGGAAGGATACCGCACAGGAAGCATGAATGAAGTTTTCGTACGTTAATGCCCATTCAACTTTGCAAGCAACTGAGAAGCACCCTTCTTATACCTACTCTCGGGATAACTGGCAATGAGGTTCTGTAATACCTCAATCGCCTTATCGGCCTTGCCTGAAGAACTGTAAGCAACACCGAGATGATAAGTGGTCTTCTCAACCACATCCGTATCCTTGTAATCCATCAATATATTATTAAACCTGACAATCGCCGCCTGATAGTCTTCCTTCCGGAGATAAAAATTCCCTATGTAAAACTCCCGTTCAGCCAATTTTCCGCGGCATATCTTTATCTTCTCTTTGCTGTCATTTACATACTCACTGCCTGGATAGACCTTAACAAGGATCTCAAAGGCCGAAAGGGCCTTCTGAACAGGCTCTATATCCCTGTCTACTGACCTTATCTGCTTGAAATATGAAAGCCCCATCCTGTACTGGACATAAGGAGCAGACTTATTTATAGGATGGAGTTCCAGAAACCTGCGATACTCCTGGATTGCACTGAGATAATCCTTTTCTTTAAAAAACCTGTCAGCCTTCTTTAAAAGGGTATCCGCATCATACAACTCTTTCAGGCTGTCCGAAAGACCATCTTTAGAAAGGGTTTCAGTATGGGTAGTCCCTGCACAACCCGTAAATAGCAATGGTAATGTGAAGGATAAAACTGTGAAGAAGATTACTGCGATCCTGCTCAACATACTCACCTGTTACTTTTGTATCAAAATTCTGATAAAATGGCAAGCACATTTTATTTAATAGACTTCGGGGCACAAAGGAGCTTGAAAATATAGGGTCAAGGGTCATGGGTCATGTCCATCCTCCTTGACCCCTGACCCTTGACCCTGGTTTCAAAAGGATTTTCAGATGAACAGCGCTGCTTACATCGCCGGAACCGGCTCGTATCTGCCTGCTGATATAGTAACAAACGAAGAGCTGGCAAATATTATAGGCCTGACGCCGCATGACATAGAAAAACGGACAGGCATCAGGGAACGCCGGCGGGCAAAAGAAGGGGAAGCGACATCCGATTTAGCAACCCATGCGGCTTTTTCAGCCCTTCATGCTGCCGGTATAGATGCGGCAGATGTTGGACTTATAGTACTGTCCACAACATCCCCTGATATGTTCATGCCGTCTACTGCCTGCCTTGTGCAGAAGAATATCGGTGCTAAGAAGGCCGCTGCCTTTGATGTGAATGCATCATGTTCAGGCTTTTTGTATGCACTTAACATAGCTGAGACATTTATCAAAAATGGACAGGTAGATACAGCGCTCATTATTGCGGCAGAAGTAAAAACAAGATTTGTATACCCAGCGGACAAAGAGACTGCCATACTATTCGGCGACGGTGCAGGGGCTGTGGTTTTAAGAAATAAAGAGAGTAAAAATAATCCCCCCCTTCCCGTTGCAATGCTTCGCAGCAACGGGAACCCAGCCCCTTTAGAAAAGGGGGGTAAAGAACTGCAAGTCCCCCCCTTTAATAAAGGGGGGATAGGGGGGATTAAACCGCCAGAATTAGTGGGCCAAATCATAGGCACATGGCTTTACGCCGATGGCACCAACTGGAACTGGATTCACCTCCCTGCAGGAGGCACCAGAATACCATCAACCCTTGACACCATTGCCGCCAACCTCCATACAATGCGAATGGATGGGGGCAAGGTTTACCGTGCAGCCATTAAGACACTGGAATCCCTGATAACCGACACAATAAAAAAGAGCGGCCTTCGCCTTGAAGAGATAGACACCTTCCTATTCCACCAGGCAAACCTACGGATCATCAAGCAGGTTGCCACACGTCTTGGAATTCCTGAGAAAAAAGTTCCTATAACCATTACCCATACAGGCAACACATCCTCAGCCTCAATCCCGATAACCCTTAATCAACTCGTAAGAGAAGGAAGGATAAAAGAGGGTGATACAGTTTTATTGGCCTCCTTTGGAGGGGGTCTTACATGGGGGGCGTCAATTATAAAATGGACTACCCCTAACTTGTGAAAGCCAATAAGTCAATAGCGACCCTCGGCACAGCAGAGGCGCTATTGTTCTATGCCGTTGGTCTATGGGCCTTTGCAGGGACAAGGGTAACGGCCCAGGTCTTCTACTCACTTCAGGATACAACTATTCGTTGCCTCATTAAAAATCTATTCGAAATGTTCTGAGTTTTAAAATTGCTTTGATTCTGGCTTTGTAGAACTGGAAGATGGTACTGTTTTGAAGGCAGAAATTCACTGGTATGAAGGACACGGCATAGGGAAGAAAGAAATAAAAATCAAAAGGTATTTATGAGGAGGTAACTATGAAAAAGCATTTTATGATATGTGTATATAATCGTGGCTACGAATCGTCGCTGGAGGTAAGAAAACTATATGAGGTATTAACTGACAGGACGGCTGAAAAACATCACCAGATAAGGGTTATTGATGAATCGGGGGAGGATTATTTATATCCTGAAAGTTTTTTTGCTCCTGTAAGATTACCTAATGTTACAAAAGAAAAATTAGATATAGTGATGGCATAACATTTCACTTGTGCGGACAGGCTATTACCTGCCGCACAGTTTCAGCGTTGTGACTTACGAATTGCCAACACTCAATACTCAATGTAGAGTAGGCTACGGCATCCATTCCATGATTGTGGCGCAGCGTGACCGGTATTTCCCCCTACCCGATTACAGCAGGTCAGAGCCACTGAAAGTAGTTCTCGAAATATTTGGTCATACTATTGATGAAAACTATACCAAGTTGCTCATGGAGAGGTGTCCCCGGAATTAAAATGACCTCAAGGCCGTGAATCCCCATGCCAAAGGAGAAAAAGACGCAAGGACACCGGAAGAATTGCTGGACTTGATAGAAGTTAAAAACTTAGAGATAATGGAGACATTATCCGCCCTGCGGGAAAAATAAAGCCCCACATGGGCAGGGAGAATCAGGAGGAAGAGGGTATATGATAACCTTGATTGACGGCCTCGTAAAATGTCTTGTAATAGTGCACATTGTTATGCTGAACCTTGTGCTGAACCCTGTCCTGAATTTATTTCAGGATTGTTTCAGCATCCTGATTTTCATCAGGACAGGTTCTAATAAAATCAATGTCCTGAATCCCCTGAAACAAATTCAGGGTGACAAATTGAGACTTTTGCAAGAGGCTCATATCCTATATGACTCTCAGCGATAACAACAGATGCTTTGGCTGCGGGAAGGAGAATCCTTCCGGCCTTAAGATCCCCTTTGTGGTAGACAGGAAAAAGAAGGTCATACGGGGGGAGTTTACCCCCGGACCGGAATATCAGGGGTATCAGGGTGTGACACATGGGGGTATCATAGCCACGCTTCTTGATGAGGCTATGGTGAGGCTTGCCTTTGATCTTGGGCTCTATGCAGTAACGGCATGGATGGAGGTGCGGTATCTCGCCCCGCTTGTTATAGGGGAGAAGGTGCATGTATCGGCAATAATAGTCAAGGAGGGGAGGAAACTCGTAGAGGCAGCCGCTGAGGTGAATAACAGCAGCGGTGATTGCATAGCAAAGGCGAATGGGAAGCTGATTAGGGTTTGACCCCCCACCTTAGTCCTCCCCCACAAGGGGGGAGGATATATACTGTTTTCTATATCTTGTATCAACCATAACCCCTTTACCCATAACATGGTATTTTCCCCTTTACTTTTAAAAACAGATATGGTATAGAAAAGACACATGCGTTTAAAGAAGATTGAAATCTTCGGTTTTAAGTCCTTTCCTGAAAAGACCGTCCTCAACTTTCAACCGGGTATAACCTGTATCGTAGGTCCCAATGGCTGCGGCAAGAGTAATGTCGTTGATGCCATCCTCTGGGTCATGGGGGAGCAGAGCACCAAGATCCTCAGAGGTGAGAAGATGGAGGATGTCATATTCTTCGGCAGTGAGTCGAGGAAGACCATCGGGATGGCAGAGGTGACCCTTGCTATAGGTAACATGAAGGGGGAACTTCCATCCCAGTATTCCGAGTATTCTGAGATCGAGATAACGAGAAGGCTTTTCAGGTCAGGTGAGAGCGAGTATCTGATCAACAAAGTCCCCTGCAGGCTGAAGGATATAAAGGATGTCCTTATAGATGCAGGCATTGGGTTTAAGGGTCATACCGTAATCGAACAGGGGCGGGTCGAAAGGATCCTCACATCCACGCCGGAAGACCGCAGGGCCATTATAGAAGATACCGCCGGCATCATGAAATACAAGTTCAGGAAGACAGAGGCCCTGAGGAAATTAGAGGCCACACAACATAACCTCCTCAGGGTAAGAGACATCATTTCAGAGGTTAAGAGACAGATCAATTCGCTTGATAGACAGGTCAGAAAGGCGAAGGAGTACCAGGAATTAGCAGGGCGTATAAAGGATCATGAGGTAGCCCTTACCGTAGCAAAGTATACTGCAAAGGACAATGAGCTAAAGGATCTGCTCCAGAGAGAAGAGACCATAAAAGAAGAGGAGATGCAGGCCCGGTCGGAACTCCTCAGGTCAGAGGCAGAGGAAGAGGGTGTAAGGACAGCGATAATAGAGGATGACAGAAACCTTGCCGGCTTGAGGCAGTCTCTCAACGAGTTAGACAGGGAGATTAGCGGCGGGGAAAATAAGATCATACTTATTGAAAATCAGGCAGGCCACTACAGGGGAGAGATTGAACGGTTGGTCAATGAAATATCAAGGCTCAAAGAGGATTTAACGACACTCCGGGTCTCCCTTGATTCGTTCAACATGGAAAGGGTGATCGTAGAGGAATTCCTCGCAAAAGGAGAAGAGGCCATCCTGGAAGAGGAGAAGAGGTATGAGACGGCAAGCAGGGAGTTTCACAATCTTCAGGAGACCCTGGAGAATGTCCGCATCCTGCTGTTTAGCACAGTGGCGAAGATAACAGAGGCAAAAAACAGGGAAACGTTAATACGGTCAAGGATATCTGAGCTTTCCAGGATAAAAGAACGCTCCCTTACAGAAAGGGATGAGGGATTTAGAGCGATCTCAGATATTGAGCAGCAGAGCGCCTCTAAAGAAGGGGTGAAAAACGGGGTGAGAAATAACCTCTATGAAAAGCAACAACTGTTGGCATCCCTGTCTGACAAACTTACCTCTCTGGAAAATGCCATAGGAGAATTGACAGAAGGACTAAACGAAAAGAGGGAGATGCTCCACAGGGGTGAGGCAAGATACCATTCACTTGAGGAGATGGAGAAAAACCTTATCGGCTATCAGGAGGGTGTGAAGTCTATACTCTTATCAAAGGCAAAGGGTGACGCTAACCTCGATGGGATTTATGGGATTGTGGCAGATTTCCTTGACGTCAAAAATAATCCCCCCATACCCCCCTTTAATAAAGGGGGGGGAAATGTGGAAGGATTATCTCCAGAAAAGGTTATAGATGCAGTATTGGGTGAACGCCTCCAGAATATAGTAGTAAAAGACCATGAAGAGTCGAAAAGGGCAATAGAATTCTTGAAGTCAAGCAATGGAGGCCGCTCTGCATTCATCCCGGCGGAACCGAGGGTAAGAGCGGAGGGCCATACCCTGCCTGATTCCACCAGTGGAGTAATCGGTCAGGCCATCTCCCTCATAGATTGTAAAGAGGGGTACAAGGCTCTTGCAGAATCTCTTCTGAGCGACGTAATAATAGTTGACAACCTTGATACCGCATTAGTCCTGTGGAAAGAGAATAACAACGGGTATACCTTTGTCACCCTGGATGGGGAAATTCTTGAACCGGATGGCCGTATAACAGGAGGGATTTCCGGTGGAAAATCACAGGGTCTTATACAGAAAAGGAGAGAACTACGCACCCTTAAGGCCGATGTAGCAAAACTGCACCTGGAGGTGTCGGCGCTTGAGGAAGAGTTGGAGCGGCTGAAGCTGGAACAGGATCTCGTAAGAAGCCGGACAGAGGAGGTTCATGGTCATATCCGTCAGGAAGAATTATCCCTCTTAAATGTAGAGAAAGATCTGGAGGCGCTTAAAGATGAGGAGAGGAGGCGTCAGCTCCAGGTAGAGACCCTCTCGGCAGAAGAGAGGGGGATAGATGCCGAGATTAATGCACTAAACCTTGAATTAAACAGGCATGACAGTGAAATCCATGCCCTCGCGGCAGAACAAGGCGAAATGGAACGGAGGATCCAGGAACTGATAGAGACCCAGAAGACAGGAAGAGAGAGATGGGAAGAGGCTCAAAAAGAGATAACAGCCAGGAAATTAGAGATTGCAACCCATAAAGAAAAAAAGGAATCGTTATCTATCCGTATACGGGAAATAGAAGGACGTATTGAGGATGCAGGCAGGGCGATTGAAGAGAGGGAGGGTCAGCTTTTAAAGATAAATCAGAAGATAGATGAATGTAGTGCGGAAAAATCTTCCATAGGGCTGGCCATAAAAGAACTATGTCAGAAAAAGGAGGCCCTCTCAAAGGAGATTGTGGAAAGAGATGGGGAACGGCTCAGCAGGGAAGAGGGGCTAAAAGTACTGGAAGGGGCTATCAGAGAAAAGCGTAAGAGAATTGAGTATCTTAAGACAGGCATGAATCAGCTTGAAGTGCAGAAGGCAGAGACACGGCTGCAAACAGGTCATTTAAGGGATTTTCTGTATTCAACATACCAGCTTGCATTAGAAGAAGAGATAAATAATCCGGACCACAGGGAGTTAATAGAAAGATCAAATACTGAAGAGTTGTCAACTGCTGTAACCGGCCTTAAAGAGCGTCTCAATAGAATGGGGCCTGTAAACCTGGCATCCATTAAAGAGTACCAGGAGCTTAATCAGAGATATGAATTTCTCACCTCTCAGGAGTCTGACCTTACGCAGGCATGTGAGACATTGCATAAGACTATTTCAAAGATAAACAAGACCACAAAGGAGATGTTTTTAATCACATTTAATATAATAAATGAGAAGTTCCAGAATCTGTTCCATCTCTTCTTCCAGGGTGGAAGTGCAAGGCTTGTCCTGACAGATGAGAACAACGTCTTAGAATCAGGGATAGAGATATTTGCCCAGCCACCCGGCAAAAGAGTAAACCAGTTGGCATTACTCTCAGGAGGGGAGAAGGCCCTTACGGCAATGGCGCTCCTATTCGCTACGTTCCTGGCACGCCCCACCCCATTCTGTGTACTTGATGAGATAGACGCACCGCTTGATGAGGTAAACACGGACCGCTTTATCCGCACCCTCCGCAACATGACAGAGTTCTCCCAGTTCATCGTTATAACCCATAACAAGTGTACAATGGAGGCGGCGGATACACTATATGGTGTAACCATGGAAGAACCTGGGGTATCAAAACTCATATCTGTAAATCTTACAAGGCGGGAACATATAGAAGATCAGAATAAAGAGATGGAAGAAATAGCCTTTTAAAGAGAATGCTCCAACTGGACATTCGCATGTGTTATATGAAACTGTTTATCCAGAGTGGACTGGATCTGTTGCACTATTCCCTGAGCATCTGAAATATTCATATCTCCTACCATTACATGACAGGTCAGAGAATACATACCTGATGTAATCTGCCAAATATGTATGTCATGCACATCTTTCACGCCTGACACAGCTTTGATTAATCGCTCAACCTCATCAACCCTGATTCCTTTAGGGACAGACTCAAGAAGCACATGCACCGATTCATA
>JACRGZ010000085.1 GCA_016234155.1 Nitrospirota bacterium
AATCCATTTCTGTCATCCCCGAATGCCTCTATCGGGGATATGGTTTAAAACCAGATTCCCGATAAAAAACTTCGGGAATGACAAAGCTTGTCCTCGTGAAAACGGGGATTGAGGCAACATATTTTCATCCCCCTTTGTGAGCCTCTGGCTCATGAGGGTTTCATAGTTGTTTCCATGCATCAATACTATCCGGCAGCATTGCGAATGTCCCGGATATCTCATCACCTGATATGTCATTACCTGATATCTTATTAGGGGATGATGTAAAAGTTATCTGGCATGTTAAGGCATATTCGCCTTCCATCGCATGCTGCGCCATCATGGTGTCAAGGAATGCCCCGGCGAAGTCACATGCCATTACTGGAGAAGAGGGGTGTATCTCGAGGTTCAGGTTTGCGGCAAGTGTGTTTAGAAAGGCTGACCCTATGATGTTACCCGTCTCCTCCATAACAGACCTGTTCAGGCCGTCCCACTCCAATATGGAATCTACCTTTCTGCGTAATACCCTTGCCACAATCTGCTTTGCACTCATCTCATCAAAAAGGAATATCAGATAGCCGGCAACACTGCCCGATACCTTGATAATTATTGCAGTCACAATATCCTCAGGGTCTGATAGAGGCTCCAATAACTTTGAGTAATGGACAATTGAGGCCCCGGCCCTACCTGATACAATATCTGTCTTTACCCATTTGGACAGTGAGCCGGCAATCTTATCTGCACCAATCCGTGCTATTGAATCAAGTTTTGCAATCTGCACTTCGCTAAGTATTAGTTGCGTCATATGAAAATCCCTTGTGCCCCCTCACCCTAACCCTCTCCCCCTCCCGTTAATTCCCTCCCCCTTGAAGGGGGAGGGATAGGGTGGGGGTGGGGAGAGGGAAGGGTGAGGGGGATTTTCATCATCCTTTGTGAGCCTGGGCTCATGGACCTTACTATGTTGGCTCAACAGAAAATCCGCATCTATAATTAAAGACAATTTTCCTCCACCCAATATGCCCACCCCAAGCATACCTACTACCGTAGAAAAGGAGGAGCCCAGATGCTTTATGAGTATATCCTGTTCGCCCAGGACGTTGCTTACAGGCATTGCAATCTTCATAATATTATTGCCAATAATGATATGCGAGGTAATAGATTTAAGGTCGTATCTTATCTTGAGGAACCCCGATAAATCTGCTATGGAAACAGGTGAACCCCTGTAGAGCAAGACAGGTCGGCCCTGAACGGACATTAAATTTTCCGGATTATGAGGGATAATCTCCATGATAGATTCTGAGGGGATAGAGTAGGCCTGACTATCTATAAATACCTGCAGGCAGCGTATAATTGACAGTGTCTGTGGTATGGTAATTGTTACAGTGGTCCCGCTCCCTTTTGCAGTGGAGATGTCAACAGTTCCCTTTAATTCCTTTACATTTCCTCGTACAATGTTAAGCCCCATACCCCTGCCTGACATATCTGTCGCCTCCTCTTTTGTAGTGAGACCCGGCAGGAATATATAATCTATGACCTCTCTCTCTGTAAGGTTCATCGTGCTATCTTCATCAAGCATGCCCCTCTCAATGATTTTTTTCTTTACCATCTCTATATCAATTCCCCTGCCGTCATCCTTGACTGAAATAATTACATAATGTCCCTGAAGGGATGCTGATATAGAGATAGTGGATAGAGGCGATTTTCCGGTGATTGTCCTCTCTTCCTCGCCCTCTATACCATGGTCTATGGAATTTCTGACTATGTGGAGGAATGGATTAAACAACTTATCTACAATCGCCCTGTCTAATTCTATGTCAGGACCGGTTATAATCACCTGGATACATTTGCCGGTCTTAAGAGAGAGGTCATGGACTACACGTTTAAGTCTTTCAAATACCTCGCCTGCCGGTACCATCTTTGAACGAAGGAGACGGGTGTGAATGTTCAGGGAAAGTTTTTCAGCCTTATGTTTTATACTGTTTATATTGTGATTTGCTATTTCGATCTCTTTGAGTGAAGAAATACCTCCGAGAAGATCAACCACCCTGTCTAAGTATGATATGGTTGATGTCAATTCTCCGGCCATATCAATAAGGTCATTTACCTCCGCCTCATCGATCCTTATTACATTCAGGCCGTGGTGAGTAATAACCCCCTCACCCCTTCCCTCTCCCCTAAGGGGAGAGGGGGAGAGTCTGGGGCTAATGGGCGTTTCATCTGAAAATCCCCGTTCAAATCCCCCCTTACCCCATAATCCCCCCCTTCCCGTTGCAATGCTCCGCAGCAACGGGAGCCCTGCCCCTTTAGAAAAGGGGGGTAAGTCCCCCTTTTCTAAAGGGGGGAACCTGTTTTCCCCCTTTGAAAAAGGGGGATTAAGGGGGATTTTCATCATCCTTTGTGAGCCCCGGCTCATGAGGATT
>JACRGZ010000086.1 GCA_016234155.1 Nitrospirota bacterium
AATACGAATTTCATCGATATTGAAAATAAAATTCTTCGTTTTTCGGAAATGCAAAATACTTTCGTGGCTTCGTCCCCAGTCATTACCAAGATTTGCTTTGTTTTTGTAATGCCAGATAATCCAGCGACACGATGTAAAATACTTTGATGCCGGATGTTTTAAGTCCGCGAGTATTTCAGAAAAACCGCATATATATAGTGTTCCTGTAGGTTTTAAAATTCTTGCAGCTTGCTCAATCCATTGCAATGACCATTTTATATATTCTTCCTGGCTTTCAAAGCTGTCCCAATTGGCTTTTTTAATATTGTAAGGCGGGTCAGCAAAAATCAAATCTATACTTTCATCGTTAAGGCTTCTTAGCCATTCAATACTATTCCCTTGCCATAATTCACCGTCTGGATGCTTGTAAAATAAAATGGGATGTTCGCCGTTTCTTTTTGCAAAATCAATTTCTTTTTTCTCCCCTTTGAGTTGTAACTCTCCAAAGAAAGTTGGCAATTCTTTATTTCTCGATAATGTCTTTCCCATTTTCATTCTTTATTTTTAAAGTCAGACACTGAGTTAAAACGAAGCAATTTGTCGCACTATGAATTTGTTATTGTGAGGTTAAAGTAGCAGGATGAGATATGGCTGTCAATAGTGATTTTGTTTGTGATTTTCGTGGCTTTTTTCTTGACTTTCCTGATAATCTTCACTATAGTTTATTTTAGTCTATTCCTTGATTAACATTTCTACAATTCACCCCGATCCTCTTCTTCAGTGACGGCAGTGTGCAGTTCCGCACGACCAGCGTTTGGTCGTGTATGGGGGGCTCTAATATGTGCGAGCATCAACAACCTTGTTCGCCGGGTCATGCAATAAGTAGTGCCATGGTCCAAGGGGTCTTACTACTCTTACTGGTTTTCTCTCTATCACCTACGTCAGTAAGCGCCGAAGACAACTGGCTGCTCGATCAGAAGACCGACTTCGAGCAGTTCCTTGCTAATCTCAAATCCAAGGAAGTGCTCGCCCAGGGGGTTTTAGACCAGGCCCGGCGGGCCGAGGCGAAAGCCATCCAGCTTGAGGATCACGAAGCTCTGCCAATTGCCCGGCAGGCCGTGGATCTGGCTCAGCAAGGCGTGGCGGAAGCCCAGAGGCGGGTCGCCAGACAGCAAGTCAAAGTAGCCGCGATCGAGAAGACGTTGCGGTTACCCAGGGTCAAAGGGGCGGCGGTTGATGTTCGAGGGCAAGTGTTAAAAAAACGGGGGAATCAGTGGGTGCCCATGACGAGTGCTACACCGTTGGGGCCGGGGGATACGATAAGAACCGGGAGTAATGGCACCGCGGACGTCCTCTTTGAGGATTACAGTCGAGTGATGCTGGGCCCGAACAGCGTCTTGATATTTGAACGGGATGAAAAAGAGCAAAGTACCTTCTACCGGCTCAAAGAGGGGTTAATGCACTTTCTGCGCTCACGCACATCGAGTGACGATGCGATTTTGGGTGGGATTTTGGGTCGGCGTTATCGGGTTCATACGGCTACGGTCGCGGTTGCTGTGCGCGGCACAGAGTTTGACCTTCGGGTGGATGACAACGGCCTGACCCATCTCGTGCCGTATTCAGGGACCGTGGAAATGACCGCCCTCCCCGAGGCAATGGCCAAAGTGAAGATTGATCGCTGGTGGGAGAAAGGGAAAGCAGTAGCATCAAAGCCGCTGCTGGAAGGTAAACTGCTGCGCGTTGCTTCAACGCAAGGGGAAGTAAAGATCGAGGGGGCGGATGGAACCGCGCATGCGGCCGTCGTGGTAGAACTGCTTGCCGGTGGAGAAAAGATCGTCACCGGGAAAGAAGGCTTTGCCCGGATCGAGCTGGCGGATGGTGCCCAAGGCACCCTGGCCGCGAACACCAGCCTATCAATCATGCCCCAAGGAACACCAGAAGCGGTGCGTTATGAAATTCAGCAGGGCCGTATGCATGCCATCGGCAGCAAAGAGACGGGGGCACGGCTAATAGAGATTTCAACTCCCAATGCGATGCTCAAAGGGCAGTGGGTGGAATTTGATATCTTAGTCAACAACCAGGGGCTTGCGGATGTCGTGCCATTATCCGGCACGGTGGAAGTGACGGCCCAGCGTGACAAGCGGGACAGTGAAAAGATTAGATCCTGGTGGGAGGAGCCATGAGACCTCGACTCTTTGGGGAAGAGGGCGGCTGGTCCATTGATCTTTAGCACCTCGCGTTGCATGACTGCTTTTAGATCGTCCTTCGCGATCCCACACGCTGCGGCATATGCTAACAGGCATGTATCCGCCTCTTTTGCCTCTCCATTTTCTATATGCTGATGTGCACGCTCAAGCATTCCGTATGCAAGTTCAATCTCAGCCATCGCATGCTTTACTGGATAGCTATTTCCCCCCATCTTTCCGCCATAACACCCATTGTTTACTAATAATATAATAGACCCCATATCCAAGACCCAGCAACCCTGCACCGAGTATCCATAATCTACGAAGATTCCACATCCACTCAAGCCAACCCTTATCTCCTATAAAACGAGCATAAAAATACGCGAAAACTATCATCAGGACAAGCCCTATTGACGCACCCATCAGAGCCCAAATAGTGAATCCCCCCAAAATATAGATAATCTCTTTTATGACACGTGTAAAACACCTTTGGAATCCTAACCTATCAAACCACCAACGTTGCCATCGACTCGGTTCTACCCAATGGCTTCCGCCTGTTACAATATTATGTTCACCATGTTCACAATGAAGATTATTCATATAAAAACAATGCCTCGAATATAGCTAAAATTACAAAACCTAATAACCATATTCCCAGTGGTTTTCCCCACTTGCCAGGCCTTGTTAAGTAAAGATAGTATGGAACTGCATATGGAATAAAAATAATCCAATTGCCCACCCTCTGGATCTACTACGAGTAGGTGCATCATTCCAGATCCAGACAGCCACCAGAAGGTTGTAAAGTATAAACCAAACCCAATTTTTCTACAAACTCCTCAACCCACCTATTAAGGCTTATGCCCTTAATATGTGGTTTTGTTCTTTCCAATTCTCTCTCCAGCCATTTCTCGCTTTTCTGGACAACAGCGCTCCATGAATCCTTCATATGATCAAATTTCTTCTTGAGGAGCATCAGAATTATAACTGTCGAGAGGAGTATAAAACTATCTATGGTTTCTTCAACTGTTATTATCTTAGACCTCTCTTTTATATCTGAAAAATCGATGCCAAGGATACTGGCAGCGTCTCTCGTAATCATGAACCCTCCGGCAGCCCGCTGTAGAGAAAGAATCATGAGCAAAATGTCTTGGGTGGTGTATCTGCATGGTTCGATAGATACATTCTCACTTAAATTTCCCTCTCTTGATAGCTCCTGTGAAATATATGCGCTATCTACTGAGCGAAGAAACATTGGTTCTTTATCCATGAATAGATTAATTCCAGAAAGTTTGGACAGGAGGTGCATTGACCTTCCCCCACCCCACCCTTTCGTCAAATTAACAGGAACCTTCCTCAGCACCACTTCACCGATGGTCTTGTCCTTCTCCTCTCTTGTTTCTATCGCGATAAAGCTTGTCTCCCTGGAGATTAATCCGAATTCTTTTGAGATCTCAATGATCTTTTCTTTTATCCTGTTTTCCTTCCGCTGAGTCTGTTTTGATCCCCTGTCGCTGATTCCTGTGGTTCCTTCTTCAACGTCCCTTATGCTCTCCCGCGCCCACAGAAGAGGAACAGGTATATTCCCACCGCAAATTTCTTGCATCTTCAATGTAAACATCTTATTTGTACTGCCAGCATTTCCTGAGATGATGACCTCCTCCGGTAATCCCCTGCCACCTGATATCCGCGCCAGGATACTTACCATATCTCCTGCAAAGACGATGGGACTATATGGTGACTGCTCTGCTTCCGTTCCCCAATCAATCTTTAAATCCGTGATACTGCCAGACATTATACTTTTAAAAAGGCTGAGGATCCTGGGTTCAATCCTCTCCCCGGGGGCGATTAACATTGCCTTTCCCCCTCCGGCCCTTGCCATCTGTTTAATAAAATATTCGTTTGGACCATACCCTATTCCAACAGTAAAGAGCTTTGTATTGCTGCCTCCGCTGATGAGTCCTGTAACCTCTGCCTCATTACCTACCTGACCATCTGTAATCAGAATGATCTCCCTTGTATATCCTGCAGGGACTTTGTTGTCATAGATATCTTTGAGTGGAGCCAGCACCTCTGTTCCTCCCATGTCGGCATCAATATTTCCCAGGCGTTTCAACATCATATCGAGTGTTTCCTCTGTATAGGGTGCACTCTCATCTAAAAGTTTCTCAAAGCTGCTCCCAAATCTGTATATGTTAAACCGCATCCCTTCTTCGAGACCCTTTAAGAACACATCAATCGCCTTCTTTGCCTCAGTTATGGAATTTCCAGACATCGAACCTGAACAGTCGAGGACGAAAATAACCTCTTTCCCTATGACAGAAGCAGGATTAGACGCAGTTGCAACAAACTCCTCTGCTCCCGGACTGAAGTCCACCTGAATGAACGTTCCCTTATTACTCCTGTAGATGTAACCCCTGTTTTCAAACCCCTGTTTATATTTGATATTCATTACAAAGTCCCTGTCCATTCTGACAGTCTCTGATGAGAATTCAATCCTCACAGGATCTGAGCCGAGGTCGGTTCTGATCGTATGCGAAGGAGAAGCGATTGATTCAATCCCCTCTTTACCATGGATGGTAAGCAGGAGAGATAAACCGTATGCCGGACTGGAGCCGTAGACAGGATTGATCAGGCCATCCTCAGGGATTCCATTGTTATCCGGGGTTCCATCCGGTATATACCTTGGCGAGATGGTTGTGGGGAGAAAGAACCTTACTTCTGATTCGGTTGCCTCAAGAAGGGTTACGTATTCTATTTCAATGATTGCAGTACCGCCTGGGTTCAGATTCCCAACGGACAGGGTAAAGATGTTCGGACGCTCTTCGTCAAGAAGCATAACTCCATGGCCTTTGGACAATGCCTCGTCATATAGTTCAAATGCCTTCTCCCGTTCCTCAATATCTCCCTCAATGATCTTTTCTCCGATTATCGCCTTAAACCCACAGACGGCGCCCCCTTCAGGCAGCGGAAATTTATAGACGGCTTCTATAGGCCTGTCTTCCTCATTTTTAAAACTCTGGATAATCTTTACCTTCGCCCCTCTGCCGGCAATATTCACTTCCACCTTAACCGCCGTTAATGGAACAGGGGTAGCTTTAGTATCAGCAGTTACCAAACCTGAAAGCTCCTCAGTCATTTTTACCCTCCTTTATGATTGATTTCGCAATCCTGACGATCTCAAAGATCTTTTTCCCTTCTCTTTCCTCGATATACCTCCTGACATTGATTTCCAGACCAGGAAGTATCTCATATTTCACCCAGATGTCCCTCTGGTATTCGGCCTTTTTAACTTCACCCCCCTTGAGATAATTGCTTATCGCTGACAGATTCATCCCCTTTTCCTGATATGACTTGATCAACCTTACTGTCATAATGTCAAGGGGGGACCGTTTTGCCGGCGAATTTGAGAGTTTACCTTATCAAAATACCAAATAAAAAATGATTGCATAATATGAGTACAGAATGCTATCATTAGAAAAATCACATGATGAAAAAAATTCTTTTAGACACAAACGGATATGCTGCTTTTAAGAGGAAAGACCCTATCGCCGGGGCAGTCATCAGGTCAGTTGAATATATAGGGTTAAGTGTAGTTGTGCTCGGTGAGCTACTGGGAGGATTTAAGGGTGGCAGTAAAGAGGCAAAAAATATAGAAGAACTTAACGAGTTTATGGACTCTCCCCGTATTCACTTGATTCAAATAGATGAAGAAACAGCGGAATTTTATGCAAAGATCTACTGGGATTTAAAAAAGAAGGGGAAACCAATCCCTTCAAATGATATGTGGGTAGCAGCATCTGCTATGAGACATGGACTATCGTTGTTCACCCTTGATGAACATTTTAACAGTGTTGATGGTCTTATTCTAAAGAGTGGATCACTTTGAGGAGGAGGTATCCTTATGAGTACAATAACGATTCGTGGAATAGATGAGACAACAGCAAAAATATTAAAGGAAAAAGCTAAAAAAGAGGGTACCAGTGTCAACGCTGTTCTGCTAAATACCCTTAAGGAGTCCCTCGGGCTTGGAAAAAAGAAAAGGACGGTTGTATATACTGATCTTGATCATCTTGCAGGAACATGGAGTGAGAAGGATTTTTCAGAGTTCCAGAAGAAAATCGCTGATTTTGAGACTGTTGATGAAAAAATGTGGAAATGATGGTTACCGAGCTGTAGTTGCCCCAACCCCGAGATTCTGGATAGTCTCCCTGAGTTCCTTCTTGGACATGCCATCTATAGGAAATTCAAAATTTCAGGTTGAATAATAGACCTTCCAATTGGTGCTGTCAAGGAATCGAATTGCCTCATCAAAAATCTATACGAAATTGATTCGTTGCCTCATATAAAAATCTACACGAAAATATCACAATTGTCTCCTGGAATTTTAATTACAGGAGGCAAAAATGAGGTTAACGGTGAAAGAAAAGAGGTCTGTAGTAAAGGTTGTTGCCTTAAGGTATAAGAAGGCACGCAAGAAAGAGAAAAAGGTTATTCTTAACGAATTTATTAAATTAACAGGATACAATCGTTGTTATGCCACTTACCTGCTAAGGAGTCATGGTAAGAGGATAAGGATTTCAAAGGATACCATAGTAGTAGGAGATATCACAAAAAAGGTGGAGAGGAAGAAAGAGAAGATTTATGATGAGATAGTTTTCATCGCCTTAAAGAAGCTATGGTATATAATGGACTGTATATGTGGTAAAAGGCTTGCTTCGATATTAAAGGAGCTAATTCCAAAATTAGAGAGGCATAAAGAGATAGAGCTTGATTGTAACACAAGGGGGAAACTATTAAAGATAAGTGCTGCTACGATAGACCGGTTATTATCTGGGGAGAAGAAGAAGGACTGCCTAAAGGGGCGGTCCAATACAAAGCCTGGCACTCTTCTTAAGAACCAGATACCGATAAGGATGTTTTCAGAATGGGATGAGCAAAGGCCTGGGTTTGTAGAGATAGACCTTGTAGGGCATGAGGGAGGGGATGCGAGGGGTGATTTTATACAGACCCTTGATGTAGTAGATGTATGCACAGGCTGGACAGAGACACAGGCGGTTAGGAATAAGGCACAGGTGTGGGTATTTGAGGCATTAAAGGATATAAGGGTGCATCTGCCCTTTGATTTATTGGGTATAGATTCAGACAATGGGTCTGAGTTTATCAATGACCATCTGTTTAGATTCTGCAAGGAAGAGAGGATAACCTTCCTGTTACTTATACATTCTAACAGGAAGCATAGGAAAGAGGGCCTGCGTTTGCCTCGATGCCATTTTCTCCTTCTGCCACCGGCGGCGACGGGTCTTCTGGCATAAAGAGTCTGAACAATACTGCTGCCGGGGGACATGACCGATGGTTCCTCGATCGTATCGCCACACATATATTAGCCTTTGAGGGTGACAGCAAGGCAGTCTGGTTCGAAGGAAACTACTCAGAATATGAGGCAGACAGAAAGGCCCGCCTCGGAACTGCCGCAGACCAGCCCCACCGCATCAAATACAGACACCTGACCAGAAGGTAGTATGAGTTAAGAGTCACAGGAGTTTAACAGATTTCTTCTCTCCTGGATTGAAGAAAATATAATCCCCTGGAGTAAAAATATGTTGAGTTAGAATCCCTTTCTACTTCTTCAAATCAGCCTTCCATTCCTTAGTCGAGAGTGTCTTCCAACCCCCTTCAGATATTGAGACAGACCCAGGGAAGCCTTCGTTACCAAGTGTTAAATTCATTTCAAGTATTGCAGGCCTGCTCGCCCCTGTCAAAGTACCCGGATCCACTTTTGCCTTCAACTCAAACTTTCCACTCCCAGGTGAATAGTAATCACCCGATAGAATTGTTATTGGTGACTGAGTACCAATGGTTATTGTAATTTCCATATTCGGAGTCAGTTCAAATGGGAGTATTAGCGTCACCTCTCCATCCTCGTCAATCTCATATGATACGGATGTTGTCACATTTCCTATGGCATCAATAGAGGCAGTCACCCCATTAACCGTAATGGTAATCGGTTCAGTAATATTCTCACGATCTATTGACAGGGCTGTCTCTGTAAGACTTATAAACTCTGTCTTGAGATGAATCGTGCCGTTGTAGTCAAACTTCGCCCCTTTCCAATGGATAAAGAACTGTTGAATACCATGTCCGGATTGGTTCGACTTGAACTCCCACTTCTCACCATCTTCACCTTTTACTACAAAACTTGTGGCCTGTGACAATACATCTGATTGACCGGCGACATTAAGCCTAATCCCTGCATATGGTGCCAATTCCTGAAGCAGAAGACCTGCCGGTAATGCCATCCTTCCATGGAGCTTTACCTCTGCCAACGCCCCTGAAGTCTTTGGCCAGTCGATCTCTGCCTTATCCAAAACAAGCATGGAAAGGTGGGCCGGATCAATTGTAATCCTTATCGTATCCGTCCCAAATGCACCAGATCGATCAGTAACCTTAAGAGTAACATCATGAACACCAATGCTAAGATCAGTTGATATCAGACTGCCTGTTCCAAGAGGCTGTTGCCCTTCAAACCACTCATATTTATCAATATCATTATAAGTTTCATAAGAATCAGGATCAGTTGAATCCGTCCCGTTAAGTACTACAGCACAGACTGCTCCGGCACACTCAAGCTGAATATCCAGACCAGCATTTGCAACAGGAGGTTGATTGACGTTGTGAATAATTATATTTACTAACATATCGACTATATTAGTCCCATCATTCACAGTAAATGTTACATCAAAAGATGTGTCACTTTGTGGTGTGGAAACATTATGACCAGGTGTATAACTGAATATCCCTGTCTGTGGATCAAATACAGCCCCGGTAGGCAATCCAGCAACAGAATATATTAATCCATCTCCAGTTTGATCATTGGCATCTGTTGCTGAAATTACAAGTTCAAGGGTCTGGCTTTCATTAACTATCTGAGTACCTATTGAATCAAATACAGGTGCAGGATCATTTACGATTACCGTTGCCTGACACATACTGGTGTTGCCCGCAATATCAGTAGCAATAAAAGTAACTGACGTAGTTCCCATGTTAAAGAAATCTGGTGCATCATTTGTAAAGGAGACTATCTGGTTAAGATCGATAGCAGATGCCCCGTCAAGGAATGTCTGTATATCAGGGCTTGTAACAGGTGTCCCTGTTAGCTCTAAGGCAAGTATCTCTGTGTCTATAGGACAAACCACGATTGGCAGTGTCTTATCAATATTCACAGTCACAGATGCCACTGTACTGTTACCGGCCACATCAACTGCAGTTCCAGTGATAACATGTCCCGCACCCTCTTCTGTAACAGTAACAATGGAAGGACATGAAGCAATACCAGTCTCTGCATCAGAACAGCTAAAGGTAACGGACACATCAGTATTATTCCAGCCTGCAAGGTTAGGCAGAGGTGATAGTGTCGCATTAATAGTTGGAGGAATAGAATCCAGCATTTCGATAACAGCGTATCGGGAGAAATGATCTACCTGTATTGAAAGGGTGTTTAAATAAAAATCCTGGGTAAATGGAAGAGGATCGTATTGATTAGTGTTCGGATTGAACCAGAATACAGCCAGATTATTTTCATCGACAGCCTGATCATCATAGTAGAAGACCAGAGTTACTGGCTGGGCGAAGGTCAGACCTGAAGGAATAAGCTCATACGCAGCTATCAGCTCCCCAGGACCACTTGTGGTTTCTACGGTGATTCCTCCTTGTCCGGATGGATCCTGTGCCACTGTTATTGTAGTATCCGTGGGTACAGCATCTGGAGGAACAACTATATTCAAATTTCCATCAGCAGTGCTGAAAGTAAATCCATCTGCCCCAACATTAGCACTGCCGTCTGTAGGCGGAATATTTGGATCAGGGTCAGACATGTTTGGATCGATTGGATAGGCATCTGCAACATCACCAACTCCATCACCGTCAGAGTCAAGCTGATCCGGGTTGTAAGCATAAGGTGCATTGTCAATCGGATTTGAAATCCCGTCTCCATCAGAGTCTCCAAGTATAGGGCCACACCACTCACACCCATTAGTCAGGGTATCTACATCCACTGTCACAGCAGAACCATCAACAGAGTTAAACGATATCCCGGTATACGCTGAACCATCACCAGGCCATATATTCTGTGAAATATCCGGTAACCAAATCCGATGCCACTGACCATCCGCAGGCACAGGATTTGAGAACCAATTGCCATTCTGATCAAATCCCTCATTTGAAAGCCACTTGGATACCCCTCCCGAACCAGTATTGATCATTAAATTAACCCGTAGCGGGGAACTGCCGTTGTTCCGTACATCCACCCGAGCACCATCCGACAGATACCATGAAAGATGAGCCGCCGGTATACTAAACTCACCCCACTGCCCTTGCCCCATTTCAAGATGCAGGTATCCACTCCCATCCAGCCCTCCACTCGCCACCCACTGTGCCACCATCCCGGGATCGCTGCCTGGAGACTTGTGCCATAGGTCAAACTCAGCCTGTGTATCCCATCCGTAACTCACTGACTGGGTTACCTGCGGCACACTCAATGCATCCTTAGCCCCTGTACCA
>JACRGZ010000089.1 GCA_016234155.1 Nitrospirota bacterium
CATAAGTTGAGAGAATTGGCCTTTGATGTTCTGATCGCCCTTTCCGTGAGAGCGACTGGAGCCACCTTGATCACCTGTAATCATCAGGACTTTGCCGAGATCAGGAAATACAAACCTTTTAAGGTGCTGTACTGGTAGCCTTAGTGGATTCACTGAGTAAAGATAAGGGGATAATTTAAATTGTCAGGGATTATTACTAAGATATCAGGTCCTACAGTTGTGGCGAAGGGCATGCGAAAGTCCGGGATGTATAATCTTGTTTATGTAGGCGGAATGAGGCTAATCGGTGAGGTTATACGAATAGAGGGTGATTCTGCAACTATACAGGTCTATGAGGATACTTATGGACTTAAGATGGGCGAAGAGATAATTGATACAGGGGAACAATTATGCATTGAGCTTGGCCCTGGGCTTCTTTCTTCAATATTTGATGGTATACAGAGACCACTTGCAGAGATCGCCAGTGAGTATAAAAGTTTTATCCCGACCGGTGTTGCCCTGCCATCGCTTAATCGATCCAGGAGATGGCACTTTACCCCAACGGTAAATACAGGAGATGCAGTAGAGGAAGGGGATATAATCGGTACGATCCAGGAGACCACCAGTATTATTCATAGGGTAATGGTTCCACAAGGGTTTAGAGGTATTATAAAAGATATAGCAGAGGCTGATTTACTTATTGAAGATAAGGTTGCCATACTTGAGGATGGCAGGGATATCAGGCTTATTCAGAAATGGCCTGTACGAAGGCCAAGGCCTTTTAAAAAGAAGATCGCATCTCAAACCCCGTTCATTACGGGTCAACGCATAATCGACACACTATTTCCAGTTGCATCAGGCGGTAGTGTCATCATACCAGGTGGATTTGGTACAGGAAAGACAGTCCTTGAGCAGACACTCGCCAAATTTGCAAAATCAGATGTGATTATCTATATAGGGTGCGGGGAGAGGGGTAATGAGATAGCAGAGGTACTTACTTACTTTCCGGAACTCATTGATCCGTATACAGGATACCCGCTCATGGACAGGACAGTCCTTGTAGTCAATACATCCAATATGCCTGTTGCGGCCCGTGAGGCATCGATATATACAGGTATAACGATTGGTGAATACTACAGGGATATGGGGTACAATGTGGCAATACTTGCTGATAGTATATCGAGATGGGCAGAGGCAATGAGGGAGATCTCCGGCAGACTGGAAGAGCTGCCGGGCGAGGAGGGATTCCCAATGTATCTTGCCTCAAGACTCGCATCCTTTTATGAACGTGCCGGTATGATTGAATGTACGGATAATGGAAACAGGAGGGGTTCCATTACAATTTGCACAGCAATATCACCTCCGGGTGGTGATTTCTCTGAGCCGGTAACTCAAAGCGCACTGCGGGTAACAGGTGCAATGTGGGCACTGGATACCAATCTTGCAAGGAGGAGGCACTTTCCTGCAATAAGCTGGGGGAGGAGTTTCAGTCTGTATCAGATTGATGACTGGTTCAGGGAAAATGTAGCTGATGATTGGCCGGAGATGAGAAGGTGGCTTATGTCCTTACTTCAGAAAGAGGAAGAACTACAGGACATTGTCCAGCTTATAGGCCCGGATGCCCTTAGGGATCAGGACAGGATTGTTGTGGAGACAGGGCATTTGATACGTGAAAACTTACTACAGCAGTCCCCGTATTCACCGGTAGATGCCTTCTGTCCTATGGAAAAACAGTACTCAATTTTAAAGATATTCTGCAGATTTTATGAAACGGCTTTAAAAGAACTTGAGAAAGGGCGTGGTATGGATGAGATATTTACTATGGAGAGGAAGATGATCCTGAAGGATCTGAAAAACATACCGGGTGAGAAGTTTCCGTCTGCAGGTGAGGAGATTCTCAAAAATGAAATTCTAAACTCTAAACCCTGAACAAATCATAATGACCAAATTGAAGCTCCCTGCAGCTTGCTGCAGGGAATCTTCGAAATGTAAGGTACTTATCGTTTATGGATCTGCTTACCAGAAAATACAGGACAACAGAAAAGATTGTTGGGCCGCTCCTCTTTGTTGAAAAGGCATTAAATGTTTCTATAGGTGAGATGGTCAGGATAGTCTTACCTGAGAGGGAGGAGAAGAAGGGGCAGGTCATAGAGGTTTCTGAGGAACATGTAGTTATACAGGTACTGGAAGAGACAACAGGTCTGAGTATACACGATGTTGAAATCTGTTTTACTGAGAGTGTGGCAAAGGTAAATTTAACTCCTGATATACTGGGCCGTAGGTTTGACGGTATCGGAAGGCCCATTGATGGTATGCCGGATATCATACCTGAAAGGCGTGCAAGTATCACAGGCTATCCTATCAATCCTGTGTCAAGGGGTGAACCCTCTGATTTTATCCAGACAGGTATCTCTGCAATTGATGGCCTGAATACACTTGTGAGGGGGCAGAAACTGCCTATCTTCTCTGCATCCGGTCTTCCTGCTAAAGAGATTGCAGGTCAGATACTCCGTCAATCAATGGTGGTGGGAGAAGGGGAGAGGTTTGCCATCGTGTTTGCCGGAATAGGGATCACCTTCAGGGAGGCATCATTTTTCATAGAAGAGTTTGAGCGGGGGGCCACACTCCATCTCAGTGTTATATTCCTGAATCTTGCTGAAGACCCTGCAATCGAGA
>JACRGZ010000088.1 GCA_016234155.1 Nitrospirota bacterium
AAAAACATATAACAAGAAATGAATAATGAAAATTTGCCTCAAAGAACTAAAAGAGACACAAAAAAACACTTAAACATTTTTCATTTTTTGTTTAGTGTTATTCATTATCATTAAGTTATTCAATATGCTGAGTAGTTACAACTAATTAACTAATTCAGGAGGGTTATTTTGCTGAGGGAAATGCTAAGATCAAAGATACACAGGGCTACAGTGACAGAGGCAAACCTGTCATATGAAGGGAGTATAACAATAGATCAGGATCTTATAGAGGCCGCAGGGATTCTCCCTTATGAGCAGGTGATGGTATCTAATCTTAACAATGGGGAGCGGTTCGAGACCTATGTCATACCTGGACCAAAGGGAAGTGGAGAGGTCTGTCTCAACGGCCCTACGGCAAGAAAAGGCGTAGCCGGAGACAAGATAGTGATATTCTGCTATGAGTATTATAATGAGGAAGAGCTGAAGACATTTAAACCGAAGATAATTGTGGTGGATGAGAAGAATAGAATAGTCAAGGCAGCAGTGAACAAGTAGCGCCGACCTTTATGGTCGGTATCCGAAGCAGGAGGGAGCGGTATATTTGGAACTTTATCAACTCACTATACACGAGCTTCACGATCTCCTCAGAAAGAAAGAGGTCACATCACGGGAGATAGCAGAATCTGTTTTTACACGGATCAGCGAAGTCGAAGAGAAGGTGCGTGCCTATATATGTCTGTCCGGAGATAAGGCATTTGCACATGCAGAGAGGGCTGACAGGAATATACAGAATGTGTCAGGAAATATATCAGTACTCACTGGAATACCTGTTGCCATAAAGGATAATATTTGCACTGAAGGCATACAGGCTACATGTGCCTCAAAAATCCTCCACAACTTCCGTCCGCCTTACAATGCCACTGTAATTGAAAGGCTTGAGAAAGAGGGGTATGTACATACGGGGATGACAAACATGGATGAGTTTGCAATGGGTTCTTCCACAGAAAACTCCTCATATCAGGTAACGAGAAATCCATGGGACATCACAAGGGTGCCCGGCGGTTCAAGCGGCGGCTCCGCTGCTGCTGTCGCTGCCGGTGAATGTATAGCTGCCCTGGGTTCTGACACCGGTGGTTCTATAAGGCAGCCGGCAGCTCTTTGTGGAGTGGTTGGGTTAAAACCTACATACGGCCGGGTCTCCCGTTATGGGCTTGTCGCATTTGCATCGTCTCTTGACCAGATCGGCACTATCACAAAGGATGTTACAGATTGTGCAATAATGCTGAGGGCCATCAGCGGCCATGACAGGACTGATTCTACCTCTGTAGACATTCCTGTTCCGGATTACACAACTGTATTAGGGAAAAATATAAAAGGTGTAAGGATTGGCATACCAAGGGAGTATTTTATAGGAGGGATAGACCCCTCTGTTGAGGGCTGCGTCAGAGAGTCAATAAAGGTACTTGAGGGGTTAGGCGCTGTTATCGTAAATATATCCCTTCCCCACACAGAATATGCAATAGCCACATATTATATAATTGCTACGGCAGAGGCGAGTTCCAACCTTGCCCGCTATGATGGAGTGAAGTACGGTTACAGGACAAAAGGTCAGGACGACCTTATTGACATGTATATGAAGACAAGAGATGAGGGTTTTGGCCCTGAGGTAAAACGGAGGATAATGCTCGGGACATATGTCCTGAGCGCCGGATATTACGAGGCTTACTATAAAAAGGCTCAGCAGGTAAGGACATTGATCAAGGGTGATTTTGACAAGGCATTTGAAGCGGTGGATGCAATACTCACCCCAACATCTCCCACCCCGGCCTTCAGGATCGGAGAGAAGACAGAGGACCCTCTTCAGATGTATCTGTCTGATATATTTACCATATCTATAAACCTGGCAGGGATACCTGGGATCTCTATACCATGCGGGTTTACTGAAAACGGTCTCCCTGTCGGACTGCAGATACTCGGCAGGCATTTTGATGAAGAGGGGATCTTGCAGATAGCCTACGCATATGAACAGGCAACGAAGTGGCATAAGAGAAGGGCGGTAATTCAGACTACAGACATTAGACTATAGACTTAAACCTAAACGTTCATGACAAGGGGAATTTGTCGCCCCTTGCCTATGAAAATCCCCCCTAACCCCCCTTTAATAAAGGGGGGGAGTTAGAGTCCCCCTTTGAAAAAGGGGGATACAGGGGGATTTTCAGATGACATCCCCACAGACCCCAAGAAGATTGTTGAGGCATTTCCCATCTATCTGGCAAAGGCAGCGGCAAAGGGCAGAT
>JACRGZ010000087.1 GCA_016234155.1 Nitrospirota bacterium
AATATAGTGTTTTATTACAGAAAATCATATCCGTCCCCGAGTGTTTCTATCGGGGATAGAAGATTTCGGGGATGACACAGACTTTTGCAAGAACCTCTTTTGTTTATGCAATATTCCTTGAATTCTGCTATCATAGTTCTTGTGCAATTCTCTCCGCAACAGTGGATTGATTTCTTTCGCAGTCTACGCAAAAGTCTCCTGGCCGCAGTTCCACAGATAGCCGGCAGCGCTGATGCAGCCGTGAGACTCCGCCGTGGTGCAAGCGGTGATCAGACGTTCTTTATAGACGAGATGGCAGAAAAGATAGTAGTCAAGGCTATGGAGGAGATTGCGCAGCAGGGCGCTGGTTTTACCCTGATATCAGAGGAGTGCGGAATAAAGAGATTTGGGCCGGAGGGCAATATAAATATATTACTTGACCCTCTTGACGGGAGCAATAACGCAAAGAGGGGTGTGCCGTATTATGCTACATCTATAGCGGTATTGGATGGATATAAGTTAGAGAATCTTCTTGTAGGCTATGTGATTGATCTGTCAACCGGTAAGGAATACTGGGCTATAAGGGGCGAGGGGGCCTGGTGTAACGGCGAGAGGATTGTGTGTCGGGGTGGTGAGACATTTGATATGGTAGTCTTTGAGGCATCAGTGCCTGCAAAGGATATAGAGAGGATGCTTCCACTCCTTACGTCGGCAGGGAAGGTGAGATGTCTTGGGGCGATAGCCCTTGACCTTGCCTTATTGGCCTGCGGGGCGATTGACATCCTTGCGGTTGCCACGCCTTCGAGAAGTTTTGACTATGCAGCCGGGATGCTCATCCTTAAAGAGGCAGGCGGGGTTATTACAGACATGGAAGGTGGCGATATTGGCGGAACGAGTGCCGGCCTTGAACGTACTGTCCCGCTTGTTGCAGCAACCAACCGGGCGCTCCATAAGAGGGCCGTTGATTTGATAAAACAACGGGGGACAGTACCTGGACAAGTCAGTCCGGAGGAATTATGATAATAATCATTAGATTTATCCATCTCCTCTCTTTGGTTGTCTGGATAGGCGGGAGTGTGTTCCTTGTCTCTGTAGGGGCCCCCAGCATATTCAAGGTGCTGCCGAGGGAGAGCGCAGGTGATGTCCTTGGAGACATCTTTCCAAAGTACTGGATTATGGGCTATCTCTGCAGTGCTGCAGCCCTCATAACTATTGTCATACTGTCTTATAAGGAAGGAATCTATCCCTGGGCCAGGATTGGCCTGTTGATATTGATGGCTGTACTGACATTATATTTAGGGCTGGTGTTAGCCGCGAAGGCGAGAGATGTAAGGCTCCGGATCAGGACAGTAAAAGATACAGTAAAGAAGGAGACGCTTAAGAGTGAATTTAAAGGCCTCCATATGAAGTCGGTAGCCCTGGAGGTTGTAATCTTAATCTCCGGTTTGATAGTTATTTTCCTTATAGCAAGGTCTACCATATAGTAAACTATTTAACAGAGAAAGGGGGGGGTATGCAGTTAACAATTCTCAGTTTAGTTTTCTTAGTTTCGATGGTGATGGTGGTTTTACCGGCAGGGTCTGAGGCTGAGGAAAAGAATCCTGTAGTCTTGATGGAGACATCAATGGGGAACATCAAGATTGAGCTGGACCAGGCAAAGGCGCCGGTAACAGTAAAAAACTTTCTCTCATATGTGGATGAAAAGTTCTATGACGGGACTATTTTCCACAGGGTCATAAATAACTTCATGATCCAGGGAGGCGGATTTACACAGGATATGCAGCAGAAGAAGACAAATGCGCCTGTAAAGAATGAGGCTGGGAACGGACTCAAGAATAAGAGGGGAACCATCGCTATGGCAAGGACGATGGTAGTTGACAGTGCAACTGCCCAGTTCTTCATAAATATAGTTGATAATGACTTCCTCGATCATCGTGATGAAACCCCGCAGGGTTTTGGTTATGCGGTATTTGGAAAGGTGTTAGAAGGTATGGACGTTGTAGATAAGATAAAGGCTGTCAGGACCGGCTCCAAAATGGGGTCCAGTGATGTCCCGGTGGAGGCAGTGGTTATAAAGTCTGTCAGGATGGTTCAGTAAATATAGCAGGGTGGGCATTGCCTACCAACATAGAATATACAGGTGACTGACAGCATCCGCTTATGCGTGCATTTGTTTTTAAAGATAAGCTCTGTTCCGTGAAGGATTATACAGCACCCCTTCGCCCTTTTCATACCTGTGTCACCCTATCCAAACAACTCTCCCTGCAATTTCTGCAAAATCTTTTGCTGGAGTTTTTGGCTTGTAATGGAGTAGATGTGGTCTGAGATTATTTGGCCTATTTTTTCTTTAAGGGCTTTGAGTTCCGGAAGGATTTTTGAAAGATAAGATTCGTCTTTTGGAACTTTTATTTCATCAAGCCCTGACTCAAGCCATATCTTTAAATATTCTGCCTCTGCCTCATTCTGACAGTCTATATGGTCTTTGCCAGATGAAAGACTCCAGCCGAAAAGTTCATTTTTAATTTCTACCCCCCTCTTTCCCCCCTTGCTAAGGGGGGATGTAAGGGGGGGCAGATGAAAGAGTTTAACTGTTTTTAGATTTTTCCGATTGAGAATTTTTCCTCTGTAAAAATTCCCAAGAACTTTATCTCCAAGTTTTTCTTTTATTGTCCTCGTCAAAAGCTCAATATCAATGCCTTCTTTTGTCTTTCCTTTTTTGTCTACGCTTTTTGCCTTTTCTATCCTTGA
>JACRGZ010000091.1 GCA_016234155.1 Nitrospirota bacterium
GCATATACACCAGCGGCGTTAACCACGAATGGAGTGGCGATACTTAGAGAGTTAGAATGCACCTCTTTTATCTTTCCTCTATCTAAGCCGAGGCCCGTGCAAGGAGTCTGGAGAAGGATTTCTACCCCGTTGGCCTGAGCGTTCTCGGCCAGGGCAATGGTTAACTTGAGAGGGTCCACGATGCCTGCGGCTGGCGCATACAAAGCACAGATAGCCTGCGGCGTGAGATTAGGTTCCAGGCGGTGGAGTTCCTCTCGCTCCACTATTCTTACTTCCACTCCATTATGGCGGCCTGTCTCATACTCTTGATGAACGGCGGGCACTTCTTCTTCGCTCACGGCAACGATTAAGTGTCCCACTTGCTGGTAAGGAACTTTCAATTCCCTGGCAAGCTGGGGATAAACAGCATTGCCGGGGGCATTGAGCTGACCCTTGAGGGTGGTCTTGGGGTCGTGGAATCCGGCATGGATGACTCCGCCATTAGCTCCCGAAGCTCCGTAACAGAAGTCCACTTCTTTTTCCAGCAATACTATCCGAAGACGATAACGGGATAGCTCGCGGGCGATAGATGAGCCCACTACGCCTGCCCCTACGATTACTACATCTGCTTTCATGGATTTGGTGATTGGTACTTGGTTACAGATATTGGAGCAAATATAGCATATTCAGCGTCAGACGGCAAGGAATTTTTGCGCGGCGAAGTGAAGTTATGTTGTAACTTAATGATAATGTCCTATTGTAACTTATTAGAAATGTCCTATTGAGAAGCCTATAATGTTCTCCAGAAAGGAGGGCATTATGGGCAGAAAGGACATTATCATCATGACCCAGGAAGAATTGAGGAGAGCGAGCATAGTCCATCAAGCCATAAGAAGGATGATAACGCAGGAAGAAGCTGCTGAGGTCATAGGAATCTCGGAAAGGCACACCAGGAGGCTGATTAAGAGGGTAAGAGAAGAAGGAGACAGAGGGATAATTCATGGATCTAGAGGCAAGCCAGGACATGCAAGAATTGATGAAGAGATAAGAGCTAAAGCCATAGAGATTTGTGAAGAGAAATACAAGGACTTCGGTCCTACTTTTGCCAGTGAGAAGCTCTGCGAGCTTAATAAGATTAAGGTGCACCATGACACCCTTAGGCGTTGGCTGATAGATACAGATAAAGATAAATGGGAATGGCAGCGTAAAGCCAGGCCACATAGGCAGTGGCGCCAGAGGAAGGATTATTTTGGAGAGATGGTACAGGTAGATGGTTCGCATCATGACTGGCTGGAGGGACGAGGTCCATGGTTGATATTTATGGGGTATATAGACGATGCTACAGGCATCACCTTTGGAAGGTTTTATGATTATGAGGGTACCATGCCTGCCATGGATAGCTTAATGCGTTATATTGGGAAATACGGGATTCCACAGAGCATTTATATTGATGGGCACAGAACATACAAGTCAACGAGGAAGCAGACAATAGAGGAGCAGCTCAGGAACGAGATGCCACTGACTCAGTTTGGAAGGGCAGCGAAGGAGTTAGGAATAATTGTGATACACGCCCATTCTGCTCCGGCAAAAGGAAGGATTGAGAGAGGATTTGGGACACATCAGGATAGACTTATAAAGGAAATGAGGTTAGCAGGGATAAAGAGTAAGGATGAGGCGAATGAGTTTCTGGGGACATATTATTTACCCAAACACAACAAAAAGTTTAGTATTTCTCCAGCGAAGGAAGCAAACTTACACCGGAAACCGCCAGGAAAGAAGGAATTAAAGAAAATACTCTGCATGCGGACAAAAAGGTATCTTGGCAACGATGCAGTGATAAGACATGACAACAAGTTCTACCAGATAGAGGATATCCCCAGGAGAAGAATGAAAACAGTTATGGTGGAGGATAGATTAGATGGTTCTATGCATGTCCGAAACAATGGTTCATATTTCAAGTACAGGGAGATAGAACCGAGGCTTATCACAAAGGCACCTGCAGCTCAGAAACAAGCTGCAAGGCCAAAAAGGGTTTACATTCCTCCTAAAGATCATCCATGGAGGTGCCGTAAAATAAAAACCTATCCATATACTAACAATTATCTACAAAAAGAACGAAACACCAAAGAAGAAAAAGAACTATAAAAACAAACCACAAAATAGGACATTTTAATTTCGCTAAGATTAGGACATTTTAATTTCGTCTTGACAGCGGGATAAAAAGTAGTTGACACTCCCAAGGGTTTTGGAATAGAATGAAAATCAAAAAGGGGAGAA
>JACRGZ010000094.1 GCA_016234155.1 Nitrospirota bacterium
AAAAAAATATGGAGGATAAGATATGACAGAGAAATAGGAGAATTACGGAATCTGTTGTGGAAGAGGCGGCTCTGAGCTGGTTTGACGAGCTGGGCTATGCTGTTCTCAGCGGCCCTGACATCGCCCCGGGTGAGCTGTTCTCTGAGCGGGCGAGTTACGGCGATGTGATCCTGGAAGGACGGCTTCGTTCGGCGCTCACAGGGCTTAATCCGGGCATACCGGCTGAGGCCATTGAGGATGCGTACCGGAAACTGACCCGGACGATTCATGAATCACCGCTCCTTCATGCAAATAACTACAGCTGACGGGATAGAGGCAAGGGCCGGCACGCTTACTGCAGACTGGGAGTGGTTCATGCCATGGAGGAAGATTGAGGGTGAGGAGGTTGCACCCAAAGGAACTCCTGAGCTTGATGTTTTAATCAAGGGGATAGAGGTTCGCCACATGCCTCAGAGGAACCTCGCCCTTGAGGTACTAAAAAAGCTCCTGAATGATGAGATCAGGATACGATCGGGGAGAAACTTAGTTCAGGCACGCTCCTTTTCGGAGATGCTTGAGCAGACTATCAGAAAATATCAGAACCGCACCATAGAGGCGGCACAGGTTATTACAGAACTGATTGAACTGGCTAAGGAGATGAGAGAGGCTCACCGGAGAGGTGAGCGGTTAAATCTCTCCGAAGAAGAGCTTGCCTTCTATGACGCCCTCGAAACCAATGACAGTGCGGTTAAGGTGCTCGGTGATGAGACGCTCAGGACTATTGCACGTGAGCTTGTGGAAACTGTAAAGAGAAATGTCACAATAGACTGGACGGTCAGGGAGAGTGTGCGGGCAAAACTTCGGACGCTGGTAAAGCGGATATTACGCAAATACGGTTATCCCCCTGACAGGCAGGAGAGGGCAACCAGGACGATTCTGGAACAGGCAGAGTTATTGTGCAGGGATTGGACCTGTTAGTGAGCGGTTTTATTTATCTTAAGCGCCTCTCTGTATACCTTATTCTTTGGAAGATTCAGGTCTTTTGATGCCTTGCTGACTGCATCCTTTAAGCTGATCCCGTCCTGCTGCATCAATATTTCAAGATAAGCCTTCAAGTCTGCTGTGTCGGCGATAATTTCTTCCTGGGCGCCTTCTATTATTATGGTAATCTCACCCTTGAGGCTCTTTCCTTTAATCTTATCTATGACACCGGAAACCCTGTCCCTTATGACCTCTTCAAACATCTTTGTAAGTTCCCTTGTGATAACAATTCGCCTGTCACCCAGAATTGCTGATATGTCTTCCAAAGATGAAGACACCCTCCGGGGGGTCTCAAACATAATAATGGTGCGTCTTTCCGATGAAAGTTCCTTTAGCCTTTTCTGCCGCGCCACTTTTTTTGCAGACAGAAAACCTTCAAAGACAAAGGCATCAGTTGGAAGTCCTGAAATAGAGAGTGCGGCTATAGATGCTGTCGGTCCTGGAATTGGTATAATCTTTATATTCTCTTCTATGGCCCTCTTTATCAGGTAATAGCCGGGATCCGAAATACCAGGGGTGCCGGCGTCGGACACTAAGGCAACATCATTACCCTCTGTTAATTTGGCTATAAGTATCTCTGCCTTTTCTTCCTTGTTGTGATCGTGATAGCTTGTCTGCTGGGTATGTATATCGTAGTGGTGCAACAATTTCTGTGTGTGGCGGGTATCTTCTGCTGCGATTATCCGGACGTTCTTGAGGACTTTAAGGGCACGGAGGGTAATGTCCTCAAGGTTCCCGATGGGGGTGCTGACTATGTAGAGTGTACCTCTCACTCCACTTCGCTTATATCCAATACTGCAATATACGGAAGGTTTCTGTATTTATCCTGATAGTCAAGCCCATACCCTATTATAAACTTGTTAGGTATAGTAAAACCGATGTAATCAATCGGGATGCTATGTTTTCTCCTCTCGACCTTGTCAAGGAGCACACATACTTTTAGAGACCTTGGTCTCTTTGCCTTCAGGGTCTTATATAGATAACTCAGTGTCAGGCCTGAATCTACAATGTCTTCAACAATAAGAATATCCTTTCCTTTTATAGGGGAGGAGAGGTCCTGAATTATCTTGACAGAACCACTTGATGTTGTCCCTGCACCATAACTTGAGACCATCATGAAGTCTACCATCACCGGAAGCTGGATGTTTCTTACCAGGTCAGCAAAGAAGATATAGGCGCCTTTGAGTAAACATATCATCAGGAGCTCTTTACCGTCATAATCTGCCGTAATCTTTGTCCCCAATTCCCTTACCCTTTTTTCTATCTCACGCTGGGGTATAAGAGGTTTTCCGAATATCCGTTCCATAGTCACATCCTTTCTGTATTGTAAAGAGATTTGTTACTACTCAGCATATTGAATAACTTAATGATAATGAATAACACAAAATAAAAAATAAAAAATGTTTAAGTGTTTCTTGACGATTCATCCTTTTCTAATTTTTCATTATTCATTTCCTGTTATATGTTTTTCATTTTCTTGAGGATCAAAAATAACCCCTGCTGAGTAGTAACAGAAATTTTTACATAGTAAGGTGGGCAATGCCCACCCTACAAACTACGCCGCAATCTTTACAGCCTTCACCTCAAGTATCTTCTCCGTTGCAGCAGTTACCCTGAACCTCTCATCACTCCTGTATCCTGCGACCCATATTATCCCCTCCGGTGAGGTGAGAATGGGTATCCTTTCTCTCTCCCTCCTCGGTATCTTTAAGTCAATGAAATACTCCTTGATCTTTTTTTTCTTTCCACCCATACCCGCGGGGCAAAAGAAATCTCCTGTCCGGCGGTTACGTACAGTCAGAGGTTCGGAAAATTTGCTCATGTCAAAATATGCGGTATATCTATCAGTCTCACACTTGTCTGATAATCCCACCATGCCCCCCTTTGGAAAAGGAGGGGAATCAAACAGATCTTTACTAAAAGGACTGGGCAGTATCGTCGTGTTGATCGTCATACCCGCCTCAGGCACAATGGTTTCACCAGGCACGCTAACAGTGTACGCATACGGCGGTATAGATGTCGCTGTCGTTTTTAAATATATACTGAACAGATACCCATCTCTTTCAGCAATAATGCCGCGCGGGAGGTGAACCTCTCCCCGCTTATCAGCCTGCAAGAGTGACAATGCATCTTCCACATGTTTAAAGGATAAGGGGACACAACCCTCTCCTGTTATTGATCCCACTGCATACCGTATCAGCCTTCTTTTGACCGGCCCTGCATAAGAGTCAAACTTCCTGATATCAAACCGCACCTGATCTGCTGATTCGCTGATCACTGAATCCCTGTATATCTTTCCGACATATTCATCAAGGAATATATTTTCATCCCTCAATATATTAAGGTTTCTGATCAGTGTATCCATAATGTTCGGGTTATACTCCTTTGCAAGATATGGGATAAGCTCGAGGCGTATCTTATTTCGCAGGTAAACAGCGCTCAGGTTCGATGAGTCGATCCTGTAACGGATGTCATGTTCTGACAGATACTCCTTTATCTCTGCCCTGAAGACACCAATCAGCGGCCTTATTATCCTGTCTCTGACAGGAGGGATACCGGCAAGTCCATGCGGCCCTGAACCCTTAAGGATCCTCATCAGAAATGTCTCTACCTGGTCATCTGCCGTATGCCCGAGGGCGACCCTGTCTGCGCAAATCTTATCAGCTACAGTGTTAAAGAATTTATAACGGACCTCTCGCGCCGCTTCCTGTTTTGATACATGCTCTATCTTTGCATGTGAAGGGATATCGGCATATTCGATATAAACAGGGATTCTAAGAGAATCTCCCAGGGACTGGACAAACCGGACATCCTCATCCGCCTCTATGCCTCGAATTCCATGGTGCAGATGGGCAATATGAAGGGAAAGGCTGTATTCCTCCTGAAGTTCTTTTAACACATAGAGAAGACAGACCGAATCAGGGCCTCCTGAAACACCAACCAGCACTGTGTCACCGTCTTTAAGCATTTTGTAGAGCTTAATGGTTTCCTGAACTTTTTTTATTAATGTGTCTTTCACCCGAAAATAACCCCAAATCAAATATCAAAAATCAAATATCAAAATGACAAGTCAAAATGTAAAAAAGAATTTATCCGTTTTACATTTCCTAATTTTGATTTCGGGGTACCCACGAAGTGGGTCGTGTCATTTTGATTTCGGGGTACCCACGAAGTGGGTCGTTTGATTTTTGATTTCCGTTAGTGCTTCCTCCGCCTTCTCCACATCATCCCTTATATGCCTTATGAGTTCCTCTTTACTGTCAAACTTCATCTCTTCCCTTATCATTTTGACAAACTGGATCCGGAGATGCTCATGGTAGAGTGTGCCATTGAAGTTAAAAAGATAGACCTCCACGCCGATCCTATCCCCGGCAAATGTCGGCTGTGTGCCTATATAGCATACCCCGTCTATATTTTCATATCCGCGCATCACCTTTACGGCATAGATACCGGCCTTCGGGATTGCCTCATCTACCGTATAGATATTTGCCGTAGGGTACCCCAATTCCATCCCGCGATGATGTCCTGGTGTAACAATCCCGTCAATGTCATAATACCTGCCCAACAGGCCTGCCGCCTTGTTTACCTCTCCCTTTATCAGGTGTTCCCTGATTCTGGAACTGCTGACCCTGCCCCCTCCTATCTGAATTGGCTCTACTACCTCCACCTCAAATCCCAATATTTTCCCCTTATTTCTAAGATAATCTATATCCCCGGCCTGCCCTTTGCCAAACTTATAATTCTCACCTACAATAATAACCCTGGCCCTTATCTTTTTATAGAGCACATCATCTACAAATTCATCAGGAGACCATCCGGCAAATTCCGGGGTAAAATCTATGCATATTGTTACCTTTATACCAAAAGACTGAAATAACTCTATCTTTTCCTGAAGGGAAATCAGAAGCCGGGGGGCCTTTTCCGGCCTCAATACCTTTACCGGGTGGGGATCAAAGGTGATGACAACGCTTGTACCGTTTATATCAATGGCACGTTTGATTACCCTGTTAAGGAGCTCCTGATGACCTAAATGGACACCATCAAAATTACCTATCGTCACAACAGGTCTGATCAGGCCCTGCGGTATAGCTGCAATGCCCCTGATAATATTCAACTATCTATCTTCCCTCCAGCAACATCTTTGCAGCATCCTTTGCGAAATAAGTCAGTATCAGATCTGCACCGGCCCGCTTAATCGCTGTAAGTGTCTCCATCATGACACGCCGCTCATCTATCCACCCGAAGCGGCCGGCGGCCTTGACCATTGCATACTCGCCACTCACATTATATGCCGCCACCGGTATATCCCATCTCTCTTTAATCCTGTAGATTATATCCAGGTAGGGGATGGCCGGCTTTACCATAACAATATCAGCGCCCTCTTCTATGTCAAGGGCAATCTCCCGCATGGCCTCCCGCGAATTTGCAGGGTCCATCTGATAAGACTTTCTATCACCAAATTGCGGTGCAGCCTCTGCTGCATCTCTGAACGGCCCATACAGGCCTGATGCATATTTGGCAGCGTAAGACAAGATCGGTATCTGCTCAAAGCCCTCTCTGTCGAGGGCGTCTCTGATAGCAAATACCCTGCCGTCCATCATGTCCGAAGGGGCGACAATATCTGCACCTGCCTTTACATGTGACACCGCCTCCTTTGCGAGTAATTCCAGTGTCGGGTCATTGAGCACATGTCCATCTTTAACGACACCGCAATGCCCGTGGCTTGTATACTCGCAGAGACAGACATCGGTAATTACTAAAAGCCCGGGGGCGCTATCCTTGATCGCCCTGGCGGCCTGCTGGACGATCCCGTGATCAGAATATGCCTCTGTCCCTTTCTCATCTTTGTGGGCCGGTATACCAAAGAGTATAACAGCGGGAATACCAATACCCTGTAACTCTTTCACCTCTATAATTATCTGATCTATGGAAAGTTGAAAGACACCCGGCATAGAATTTATCTCATGCCTGATATTACGCCCATGAACTGTAAAGATGGGGTATATAAGGTCATCAACTGAGAGGGTGGTTTCCCTTACCATCCGTCTGTGTGTCTCAGTAGCCCGCATCCTCCTGAGGCGAGTTTTTGGAAATGGCATAAAATTACCCCCTATAAAATTTAAAATTCAAAGAGAAAAATTGAAAATTGCAATTCAAAATGCAAAAATATACTAATGAGGCTCTTGCAAAACTCTATGTCATCCCCGAAATCTTCTATCGGGGATATGATTTTCTGTAATAAAACACTAGATTCCCGCTAAAACCATGCGGGAATGACAACATTTTTATACTTTTGCAAGAGCCTCCTAATTTTAAATTTTAAACTGTAACTTTACATTTTTCATTTTAAATTTTTAATTTCGTAATACTTCACTATAGCCTCTACTAAATCCTCCACTGTATATCTATCCGGCGCTATATCCACTATTAGCCCGTACTTTCTTACTGTGTCAGCAGTTACAGGGCTTATACAGGCGATCTTCACCCCTGTTAAGAGTATTTTATATTCATTTAGTCCTATGATTTCAAGAAAATTTCTCACGCATGAGCCGCTTGTAAAAGTTACCACATCAATCTCTTTCTTTTTCAGCATCTTCTTCAGACCGGATACATCAATATCAGGACGTACAGCTTTGTATACCGGGACAATACTCACCTTCATCCCCATTCGGGCAAGCTCATCAGGCAACACCTCACGCCCTACCTGCGCCCGTGGAATAAGTACCCTCTCCCCCCGGTTCCCCATATCCCTGAATCCTTCTATAACAGCCTCTGCCCTGAACTCTTCGGGAACGAAATCAACATCCAACCCGTATTTTTCAATGGCATCAGCCGTCTTCAGCCCTACAGCGCATATCTTGATACCGTATAGTGTCTTCTTTACGTCTCTGTTGAGCTCTATCAACCTCCCTATAAAAGACTGGACACCATTTACACTTGTAAAGATAATCCACTCATATCCGGTCAGATTCTCTATGGCACGGTCAGCCTCTTCCCAGTTGTCAGGAGGGACTATTGCTATTACAGGAAATCTGACAGGCTCCGCACCAAAGGAAGAAAGGAGATTAACCACTTCTTCCTGCTGATCATAGGGTCTTGTAATAACGACCTTCTTCCCTGATAACAGCCTGTTTTTATTCTCCGGCACCGTATATCTCCCGTAGAATCTCTTCCCCGCCCTGTAAGAGGAGACTTTCAGCAAGCCCTGTCCCGGCATCTTCCGGATTGTCTATTATACCACTTCTTTTCTCTCTCACCATCCGCCGGCCGTCAACCGAGGCTATAAACCCCTCAATCTCTATCCCGCTGCCGCTTATTGTTGCGTATGCACCAATAGGAACCTGACACCCCCCCTCAAGCCTCTTCAAAAAGGCCCTCTCAGCCCTTATACATACATGTGTATCTGAATGGTCAAGTGCGCTGATCGGCTTACAAACTTCCTTGTCATTCTCTCTACATTCTATACATAACGCCCCCTGTCCAATAGCCGGCAGACTTATGGCCACCGGCAAATATTCTGTAATCCTTTCTTTCCATCCCATCCTGTGGATACCTGCAGCGGCAAGGACAATAGCATCAAAAGCCCCTGACTCTAATTTTTTTAACCTTGTATCAAGGTTTCCACGAAGGGGGGTTATAATTAAATCAGGCCTCTGATTGAGTAACTGTGACATCCTTCTGAGGCTGCTTGTGCCTATATCCGCTCCATGCCGGAGCTGAAAGAAACCGCTGCCATCCCCTGAAACAAGGGCGTCTCTCGGGTCTTCCCGCTTAGTTATTGCCCCTATACATAACCCTTCAGGGAGTATAGTTGGCACATCCTTCATGCTGTGCACGGCAATATCTATCTCATTTTTCAATAGGGCATCTTCTATCTCCTTTACAAAAAGCCCTTTGCCGCCAATCTTTGCGAGTGGTGCATCTATAACCTTATCACCGGTTGTCTTTATCTTTTTTATAGATATGGACAGGCCGGGGTTCCTTTTTTCAAGTTCTGATTTCACATGTTCAGCCTGCCAGAGGGCAAGCTTGCTTCCACGGCTGCCTATTCTAATTTCTTTCATCTGAAAATCCCCCCCTCACCCATCCCTCTCCCCTAAGGGGAGAGGGTAAGGGTGAGGGGTTTTCACCTTCCCCCTTCATCATCTTCCTCATCTGGCGCCTTTATCTCCAGATTAAACAGCCTTCTTACAGCCTCGGCATACAGCAGTCCGTTGTTTGAATCCGCTTCACCTTTAAGCGCCACAAGTGGTCCATGCAGTATTTTATTTACTATTGTATTGGTAAGCGCTTCGACCGCCTGCATCTCATCGGGTGAGAGTGTCTTGAGTCTGTCTATAGCACGCCCTAACTCTTTCCGCCTTATATCTTCCACCTTATCCTTCAGGGCAACAATTGTGGGGACAACTTCAAGGGATTTAAACCACTTTGAAAAAGTGTCAACCTCATCATCTATAATACGTTCCCCTTTCTCTGCCTCATCTTTTCTTGTTTTGAGATTAGCATCTACAACCGCCTGGAGGTCATCTATATCATACAAAAAAATATTATCGATCTTATTAATTGCAGGGTCAATATTCCTTGGAACAGATATATCAATAAGGAATATAGGCCGGTTCTTTCTTTTACGGATAATATCCTGCATTTGATCAAATCTTAAAATATAATCCGGCGCCCCTGTGGAACATATTACGACATCTGTTTTGGCCATCTCATCTAAAAAATATTCATACCTTACAGCCCTGCCGTTATAAGCCTGCGCAAGATTAAGCGCCCGCTCATAATTTCTTGTCGAGACCACGATCTCTTTTATCCCGCTGTTAACAAGATAGCGTGCTGCAAGCTCACCCATCTCGCCGGCCCCTATCAGCATTCCTCTCTTATCTTTCAGGCTGCTGAAGATTTTTTTAGCAAGCTCAACAGCGGCAAAACTTACGGAGACTGCATTTTCTGCAATCTTTGTCTCGGTGCGTATACGCTTTGCCACAGATATGGACTTTTTAAAAAGCTTATTAAGTACAGCACCCGTGGTCTTGTTAAGCAATGCGGTATCAAAGGCGTCTTTTACCTGTCCCAAAATCTGAGGCTCTCCCACTACCATTGAATCAAGGCTTGACGCAACCCTGAACAAATGTCTTACAACCCCCTCATTTTTATGTATGTAGAGATGCTGTGTAATCCAATCAAGCGGCCTGTCCGGCTGATATGAGTGGAGAAAATCCTTAATTCGCGCTACACCCATCTCAGACTCCTCAACTGTCGAATAAATCTCCACCCTGTTGCATGTAGACAGGATCACACACTCGATGATCTCCCCGTATCCCTTCAGCAACACCATGCCATCTGCAAGCATGGCATCTGTGAAAGACAGCTTTTCCCTTACCTCTACCGGGGCTGTTTTATGGCTGAGGCCTACTAATATAATATCCATTGCAAAACCATGTACATCAGGTTGTAGCCGCAGGCTTTAGCCTGCGTCCTACACAACCGGGGCCTTATTATCCACAACCCTGAGTTTATCGAAGGGTTGCGACTACACTTATACTATGGATTTTATTAAATTCGCTCATTATACAAAGGCGTGTCTCCCATAAAGGAGTATATTCACGCCGACGAAGGTAAAGATCACCCCAGCAAATCCTATTATTGCAAGATAAGCCGCCTTTTTCCCCCGCCACCCCATAGCTACCCGCCCATGTAGCATAGCGGCATAAAACAGCCAGATTATCAGTGACCATGTCTGTTTTGGGTCCCAGTTCCAGTAAGTTCCCCATGCATACTCGGCCCAGATAGAGCCCGTTATAATGCCAAGGGTGAGCAGTGGAAAGCCAAAGGATATGGCACGGTAGTTAAGGGTATCCAGCAGATCAAGGGCCGGAAGCTTATAGTGGAGTGAATTAAACCTCTTTGATTTAAGAAACCATTCCTGGAGGAGATACATCACACCGGCTAAAAAGGCCATTGAGAAGGCAGTAGCGCCCATTATCGCAAGGATGGTATGGACACCGAGCCATGCACTTTGAAGCAAGGGATCAAGCATCTTTATCCCCATTGGCAGCGCTGCTGAAGAGATGAGAGAGATGAATGTGAGTGGCAGGACAAAGGAGCCGAGTACATGAATCCTGTACTTGTATTCTACGAGGAGGAAGGCTAAGACAAGGGCCCATGAGAAGAATGACATCGCCTCGTGGAGGCTGGTTATAGGGATATAAGACGCCTCTACTGTCCTTACTATAAGCGCTATCGTGTGGGTAAGAAAACCAATGCCTGTCAGCCCAAACGAAAACCTTGGCGGCCGCTCCTTTCTGCTGACAAGAAAGTAGAGAAATGAAGCCATTCCAAGAAAATATATACCGAGGGCTGCCTTAAAAAAAAAGATGTTTAGCACAAGAGTAGTTTAACTTTATTGGAGACGGTGTGTCAAGATTTAGGGGTTAATTACTGCAATTCAGACAGTAGACTTCAGACTTTAGACATCAGACTTTTCACCTGAAAATAACCCAATATCAAAAATCAAAATGTAATGTAAAATGTAAAAAGGATAGCTCCTATCATTTTTGAATTTTGACTTGTCATTTTGATTTTTGATTTTTGATTTTCATGCTAATTTTCCTTCCTAAGTCTAATGTCTGATGTCTATAGTCTACTGTCTGAATCACAGGGTTAATTCTTCCTGTTGAATACTCACCTAAACTTTACGACAATATTTTTGTGGAGCCGATTCCTGAGGCATTGGGTGTTACCAAGTATTTCGGCGGTCTTAAGGCCTTGGATGGAGTCGATTTAAATATCTGTCCCGGCGAGATTATAAGTCTTATAGGGCCTAACGGTGCCGGGAAGACGACTTTTTTTAACTGCATTACCGGACTTGTAAGACCCGATAAAGGTAAGGTAAAATTCAAGGGGCAGAAGATACAGAATCTGAAACCCTATGAGATCGCGAGGCATGGGATATCACGGACATTCCAGAACGCCCGCCTGTTCGCCGAGATGTCGGCGCTTGAGAACGTTATGGTTGGCGGGTTTTCCAGGACAAAGGGGACTATTCTGGGGGCTATATTGCGTACCCGAAGTACCGTGGAGGAAGAGCGTCAGCTCTCCTCAAAGGCTATCAAACTCCTCGAGTTTATGGGAATCGGCAACCATATGAACAGTTGGGCAAGGAACCTGCCGTATGGTGATCGAAGGAGGCTTGAAATTGCCCGCGCCCTCGGGAGCGACCCCTCTCTCCTTTTATTGGACGAGCCTGCGGCAGGCCTTAATCCAAGTGAGACTAAACAGCTCATGGACATCATCAAACGGATACGCGACAGGGGTGTAACAGTCCTTCTTATTGAACATGACATGAAGGTTGTAATGGGTATCTCGG
>JACRGZ010000090.1 GCA_016234155.1 Nitrospirota bacterium
AAAGTCTATGTCATCCCCGAAATCTTCTATCGGGGATATGATTTTCTGTAATAAAACACTATATTCCCGCTTAAACCATGCGGGAATGACAACATTTTTATACTTTTGCAAGAGCCTCTTATGATAGACATAATAAATCTCCACAAATCCTTCAACTCCAACCATGTGCTGCGTGGTGTTAATCTTCGTATAGAGCGCGGGGAGACAATGGTGGTCATTGGTGGGAGCGGGTCGGGAAAGAGTGTTCTAATTAAGCATATAATCGGCCTCCTGACCCCTGATGAAGGGAGTGTCGTAATAGACGGCGTTGATATATCACGTCTCGGCGAGAGGGAGTTAAACGAGTTCAGGAAGAAGTATGGTATGCTGTTTCAGGGGGCGGCGCTCTTTGATTCTCTGACAGTCTGGGAGAATGTGGGATTTGCCCTTGTGCAGCATACCACCCTCTCAAAGGAGGAGATAAGGGAGAAAGCAGAAAAGAAATTGGAGATGGTGGGCCTTAAGGGGATAGAAGACCTTATGCCGTCAGAGCTTTCAGGCGGGATGAGAAAGCGGGTTGGACTGGCCCGGGCTATAGCCATGGAGCCTGAGATCCTCCTCTATGATGAGCCAACGACAGGGCTTGACCCGATTATGGCAGATGCGATAAATAATCTTATAGTTGAGATGAAAAAAAAGATAAATATTACCGCCGTTGCCATTACACATGATATGACAAGCGCATATAAGATAGGTGATAGGATTGCCATGCTATACGAAGGGAAGATACTCGAGGCAGGAACGCCTGATGAGATTAAATTGTCAGAGAACCTTGCCGTCCGGCAGTTTATTACTGGGAGTTCGGTGGGGCCGATAAGGGCGGTGTAACCCCCACCCTATCCCTCCCCCATACAGGGGGAGGGAAAAAGGGAGGGGGGAGCAGGAGAAACGGTGCAGAAGTTTACCGCAGAGGTAAAGGTTGGGCTGTTTGTTGTTGCTGCTATTGTCATCCTCGCTTATATGACCGTAAGGATTGGTGATCTAACCTTTGGACGCGAGAAAGGCTATATCATATACGGGGTCTTTGATTCCGTTGCGGGCCTTGACGTTAAAGCGCCCGTAAAGATGGCCGGGGTTGAGATAGGGTCTGTGGAGACGATAGGTCTTACAGACAGCAGGGCAAAGGTTGGCATGAGGATAAGACAGGACATTAAGATAAAGAAGGGGGTTGTTGCTGCTGTAAAATCAGAGAGCCTGCTGGGTGAAAAATTTGTGGAGATCAACCAGGGGAGCGGGGATGTATTCCTGAGGGAAGGGGATATGATCGAGATATCGGTCAGCGTAGCGGATATTGATACCCTGATAACAAGGTTAGACAGTGTTGCGAAGGATATGAAGTCGATCAGCGGCTTTTTTAGTGAGACATTAGGGTCTCCTGAGACCAAGAGGTCTATTAATGAGATTATCAGTAATATGAGAAACCTTACTTCGAGTCTGGCTAAGGTAGCAGAGCGTGACAGCAGTGCGATTGAACGGGTTATAGAGGGCCTGGATGAGATGATTGCATTGTTTAAGGATGTGGCAGAGGAAAACAGGGAGCCCTTAAGGAATGTTATAGTGAATCTTGAGGGTATTTCCAATGACCTAAATGTTATAGCTAAAGAAAATAAGGAACCCCTGAAGACCACAGTTGCCAATCTCTATCAGGTGTCGGAAGATTTAAAAGAACGCACCCCGAGGATTTTAGAAGGGGTGGACAGGCTTGTCGAGGGCGTGGAAAAAGGAGAAGGTACCGTAGGTAAATTTATGAAGGAAGGCGGGCTGTATGATAAACTTGACTCTACCCTAACAGGGGTAGATAAATATATTAGCGCTGCTGACAGGTTTACACTGAATGTGGGTTTCAGGGGGGAATACCTATTTGATGAAGATGACACCAAGGGATACTTCTCACTGAAGTTACAGCCGAGAGAGGATAAGTACTATTTATTTGAGGTAATAGATGACCCGCAGGGGAGGGTCAAGGTAACGGATACAGAGGTGACAATGACACCGGGCACTACTGTCAAGAGGCATGAGGTAAAGAGGGAGGATGAGCTTAAGTTCAGCGCACAGTTTGCAAAGAAGTTCGGGAGTGTGGCCTTCCGCGGGGGGCTTATGGAGGACACCTTTGGTGTCGGCGCAGATTACTATTTAAATGACGATAAGATAAAGGCATCCTTAGAGGCGTGGAATTTTGGTGGTGATGCAGACGCGGAGAATCCGCACATGAAGCTCACCGCGAGTTATACGGCCTTTAAGGCCCTCTTTATAAGAGGTGGTGTGGATGACTTTGCAAACTCAAAAAGGACGAGCGCCTTTGCCGGGGCAGGGCTGTCATTCGATGACGAGGATCTGAAGTATATAATGACACGGCTGCCGGTCACATTGCCATAAGAAATCAAAAATCAAAAGTCAAAATGCAAAATGACACGACCCACTTCGTGGGTACCCCGAATGTAAAAAGAAAGTAACTACTCAGCAGGTGTTATTTTTAATCCTCAAGAAAATGAAAAACATATAACAAGAAATGAATAATGAAAAATTAGAAAAGGATGAATCGTTAAGAAACACTTAAGCATTTTTCATTTTTTGTTTTATGTTATTCATTATCATTAAGTT
>JACRGZ010000092.1 GCA_016234155.1 Nitrospirota bacterium
ATTCGTTGGGTTGGTCGGGATAGCATAGGTATGGGTATCGCCAAGATCAGGATCATTGGGACTGACCTGACTTGTTGCACTGGTGTTCTTGTTGGTAATAATGGGGTTAGGTGTTGAGGTTGGGGCTGGTGGATCATTAACCGGATTAACCGTCACCTTTATGGTTACATCGCCATACAGACCACCATTGTCAGTAACCCTTACCACAAAGCTGTCAGATCCGTTAAAATTAGGATTAGGGGTATAGGTCGCAACGCCCCCAGTAGGATTCACAGTGGCTGAGCCATTCGTTGGGTTGGTCGGGATAGCATAGGTATGGGTATCGCCAAGATCAGGATCATTGGGACTGACCTGACTTGTTGCAGTAGTCTCCTCGTCGGTAACAATGGGGTTAGGTGCTGAGGTTGGAACGGGTGGATTATTTACCCCTGTTGCCTCTACAGTTATTGAAGGATTAGGGGAGACTTGGATACCATCTATCTTAACAATAAAGTAATTCTCCCCCACTGGTCCAGGGGTAATTCCTCGTCCAGAAGGCCAGATATCTACACCATAAAATGAGCGAACCCAGACACCTGTAGGAGGATTATACTGAACAGGAGAGACACTCACTGAGATCAGACCACTCTGAGGGGCTATGTTAGAAAATATCAATAGGGCACCTCGGGTAAAACTCAAGCGGTCCTCATAGGTTGGAGACTGACCATTTACTTTTACCACTTGATTCCTCAAATATGGGTAAGTAGAATTACCATCAGTAGTATTTGTGGAGGATAGATAGACCTTTACCTGATAACTGGAGGCCCCTCCCTTGGCTTTCAAGGTCAATGGGGTCGTCTTATCAGTACTATGTGATAGCCAAGGCCGGTCAGTATAGATACTACCACGGGGGGCTTGATCATTACGCCAGGCACCTGACCCCCATCCTGTACCAACTGGAACAAATCCGTAACCCAGAAAATCACTATAGCTCGAATTCCTAGCCGGTTTATGATATGCCTTGTCCGGTGGGGCGACAAATTGCGGTGTATAGGCAGGAGCAGGGGAAGGTGGGTTAGGGTCAAGTACTCCGTTGAGCCCTGGGTCTAGTAACATGGCTTGGCCTCGCACATCACCATAGTAGATGCAGAGGGTACCGCCTGCTGGCATGGGGGTAGATGGATTAAAACCTATACTAATCGTTCCCCCAGAAGTACTAACAGATGTGGGAGGTGGTACACTTGGCCCTGACTCTACAGTTACATACCCTGGCTGTGTACTATCTGTGATTTGAGGTAATGTCCACCCTGAGGGGACAGTTACAGCAACGCTGGTGGATGAGTCTCTGCTCTGAATATCTATGATATAGGCATCTCTGTAACCCTTTAGGGCTGGAAGTCCATCATTAGATATCTTGCGGATCCTGGCCCAGTCAGATTCAATAAGGGTGCCGATTACATATTTAGGCGCAGAACCGATATTAAGGGTGAAAGTACCACTGTTGGTGGAGAGATGGCCTCCATCCCGGCTAATAATATCAACTGAACCCACAGAGGTTAAGGTTACCTGGCTGGTCCCTGATGGCTCTAAGCTAGGGTTAGCATCCCAGAGGACTGTGACCATAGTACCATCTGATTTGAGGAATCGGTAGGCATGTTGGGTTGGTCCAAAGCCATTAGAGAGGCGACTCAAGAATCTCGCCCCTTTCAATATCCCAGCTACCTTACTCCCCCCTGCTGTATAATTCCCGCCTAGAGTATTAAGGGCCCACCATGCTGGTTTTTCACGATACGGTGGATCTGGTAGGACATTTGGGGGGGCTCCTGTGGTATCCCCTTCATTTTTAATGATACCAGCACTCCCCCAGTAGGCAAGCCAATCATTAGAATAATCACCCCAGTCAGATAGATGCTCTGACCAACCTGCCCACACATAACCCAATGTCAATTCAAGGATGGCCTTGCGCACCCGGTAATTGGCCTGTTGCTCAAAGGTGACCACATAATATCCTGTACTACCAGGATTAGCATAAGTGGGATAAGGTGTCTGCTCCATACCTATAGGAGTGGTACCACCCCAAGAGACACCGTAGTCCCGGCCAACCAGATAATATAGTGTTAGGGCATCAACCAAGGTTCCTGTAAAGACAGTAGTGCGAGGATAATATCCATCATCGTGATCAGGACCTCGGGTTCGAAATAGATGCATTGATAGACCATCAATAAATACCTTTCCAAAATTTTCAACCTGATATTTAAGTACATGGGCCATCCATCCCTTATAGACATCATCGCCACAGTAGACAAAGGCATCAGAGGGAGAAAGACCTCTGGCAGAGTAGCCATCCTTGACACCAAGGTAGCCGGAGCGGAGCAATATGGGATAGGCGGGCCATACATAAGGTACTTGAAGAGCGGTGTCAGAGGGTTCCTGATCAATCTGCCATGCATCGATCTTATCATAATAGTCGAATGCCAATTTGTTTAAGGTCTGATATAAGGCAGTTTGGGCATCAGTATCCGCATTAGCGACCTTAGTTTGCCACTCAGAGCTCCAGCTAGCGCCAATCATATTAGGGTCAAACACAATAGATATACGATATCCTAGATTTTTAAGGTAATTGATCTCATCGGTGAGTTTAGTCATAGCACGGTAGGTATGGGTAATATTACTGTCTCTGTCAACAGAGGGTGTGGCCTCTATATTTTCCCATGCCACATAAAGGTTGGCCCAGTTAGCACCCGCATCCTTCAGTGTAGTATTCAACTGGGCCCAACCATTCTTCATAGCTGGGTAATCCGAGAACATCAGCCAATCGGTTGAGAAGAACCTTGTTGGTTCGACATTAAGGCTTGGCCCAATGGCATAGGTAACAGAATGAAACTGAAAAGAGACAACTGATATTAATGTTACTAATAAAGAAATAACTGATATCTTTTTCATGATTCCTCCTCCCTTTATTAACTCATAACTCATAACTAAAATAACCTTTCTTTTTCGAAAGGTCTGTAAAATTTCCCAGATGTTATATATTATATCATATTTTGATCATCTGGGATAGATAAATTTTGTCGCACTTCTTCGCGAGTAAGATTTCTCCCTTGGGTCGAAATGACACTTCGGTCGAAATGACAGTTTCATTTGTCATTCCGAACGAATGTGAGGAATCTATCCCTATATAATGCTGTCTTTCATATTTGCCGAGATTCAAAATCTCAAATGCCCTGTAATTTTTGCCGTCTTTCTTTAGTTCCCTCTGAACGCCAAATGCAGTTAATTTAGTGCACCTGCCATAAAGATTTGCATCCCTTTTTAGATCTAAATCACATCGCAAAATTATTTCACATATCTATCTCATTAGATAACCCACTGTTTTTATTAAGTGTTACAACACATTTATATCTCAAGATAAACCCTTTAACTACCCCACATAAATTTGGTATAAAATATGCATTAATTAAATATATGAATATTATAATATTTCTATATATCAAATTTCAATGAAAGGGGGTGAGATTAAAAAGGTAAGAGATGTAAAAAAGAGGGAGATGTGAGGACTTGCTGATGTTAAAAATAGGAGGGTAAATTATGAGAGTAAAAGAAAAGAAGGAAGAAAAGAGGTTATTATCAAGAAGAAATTTCGTCCTAGGTACAGGTGCATTGGCGGCTGGAGCGACTATGGTCGGGGGACTACTTATAGGATCAAAGACAAGGGCACAAGTTCCTCCACCACCCCCTCCATGGGATACCCATTGTGATTTACCAGTGAGCCCTGTAACAAAGTATCCGGAGCTGGTCTATCCAGCAGGAGGGTTGGATCCTGTAGCAGTAGGTACAGCAGCAGGAAATGTCTTTGGAGATCTCCATTGCGGTGAGGCACCATTTTGGGCAATAGTAAATGCCCTGGGTCTCGAATGTCAAATACCTATATCTATACTGACACCATTAGGACACGCCGGGATG
>JACRGZ010000017.1 GCA_016234155.1 Nitrospirota bacterium
AAAGTCTATGTCATCCCCGAAATCTTCTATCCCCGATAGAAACACTCGGGGACGGATATGATTTTCTGTAATAAAACACTATATTCCCGCTTAAACCATGCGGGAATGACAACATTTTTATACTTTTGCAAGAGCCTCAGAGGTAAGAGGTAAAGCCTAAATTTAATAGATACACATCATATGAGTTACAAGGTATTAGCAAGAAAGTGGCGGCCTAAGTCCTTCCAGGAGCTTACAGGGCAGGAGCATGTATCAAAGACCCTGGTGAACGCGATACAGGCCAACCGTATAGCCCATGCGTATCTCTTCTCAGGGGTCAGGGGTGTTGGAAAAACTACCGTAGCAAGGATACTGGCAAAGTCGTTGAATTGTGCAGAAGGACCAACGCCAACGCCATGTATGAAGTGTCAATCCTGTCTGGAGATCACAGGCGGTTTTTCTGTCGATGTGATAGAGATAGACGGCGCATCCAATACAGGCGTAGACAATGTAAGAGAGCTTCAGGAAAAGGCGCAGTATATGCCTTTCAGTGGCCGCCATAAGATATACATAATAGATGAAGTCCATATGCTCTCCACCCCCGCATTTAACGCCCTACTGAAGATATTGGAAGAGCCCCCTCCGCACATAGTCTTTATATTTGCCACTACAGAACCCCATAAGATACCCGCGACTATCCATTCCAGGTGTCAGCACTTCCCCTTCCGGAGGATCAGCTACAGGGAGATAGTGGAGAGGCTGCATTATATTTTACAGGAGGAGGGTATAACTGCAAGCGAGGATGCACTCTCTTTTATTGCACGGGCATCTGACGGGAGTATGAGGGATGCACTGAGTCTGCTTGATCAGGTGATTGCATACACAGGAGGCAATCTATCCGAGGGGGATGTCTCATGGATCCTGGGTTTGGCTGACCACATGATTACGCCATTCTTTAGCTGTATTGTTAACAAGGATTCGGCAAAGGCGCTAAGTCTTCTTAAAGATGTCGTTGATGGCGGTTATGACCTGAAACAGTTCTGTGCTAATGTGGTGGAGCATATAAGAAACCTCACCTTAGTCAAGCTTGGGATGGGACAGGGGGTTATAGATCTGCCGGAGGACAGGATAAAAGAGATAGCCGGTGATGCAGAAGGTATCCCTGCAGAAGACCTCCAGCGGTTGTTCGGGATCTTCTCAAAAGTGCTTGAGGAGATAAAGTGGTTCTCTTATCCAAGATTTTCTTTTGAGATGGCAATTATTAAGGCTGCAAACATGAGATCTATTGTGGGTATTGATGAGATACTGGGGAAACTGGCTGCTGTAGAGAAGAGGTTGGAAAATGGGCATAATGAGGATGAGGGATTTTCAGGTGAAAAGGTAGTTGGAAATCAAAGGGTGGAAGGGGCTGTAGAGTCTGCTTCGGAGGATAGCACAAAGGCTATTGTTGTGGCTACAGAGGGTAGTTCTGATATTTCAGCGCTCTGGCATAATATTGTAACTGATATAAACGGCAGCAAGCCAAGTTTAGGTTCTTATCTTGAACAGGGGCTGCCGGTGGGATATGATAACGGTATACTTACTATTGGTTTTAATGGCGGGGCATCTGTCTTTATTGATCTTATTGAAAGGAAGGAGAGCAAGGAGTTTATACTCAAGATGGTAAAAAAACATATACCTGATGTGGCCGGGATCAAATTTACCACAACAGTCATAAACAAGGGCAGTCATAGCCCTGCCTATAATGAATATATGGTCAATACACATGAGAAGCGTCAGCAGGAGATTGAGGATGCCTTCTCAGAGCCTATTTTAAAGGAGGCCATTGATATACTGAACGGTGAGTTAATAGAGCTGCGAAGCAGGAAGGATGAATGATGATTTTAATAGGGAGGGACAATGTCGAAAAAGATGTTTGGGGACATCCTGAAACAGGCGCAGAAGATGCAGGAACAACTTGCCAAAGTCCAGGAAGAGGCTGCCAATAAAATTGTTGAAGCGACATCAGGCGGGGGAATGGTTACTGTTACGGCAAATGGACGCCAGGAGATCCTATCAGTAAAGATCGAACGTGATGTAGTTAATCCGGACGACATAGAGATGCTGCAGGACCTCATTGTTGCAGCAACAAATGAGGCATTAAAAAAGGCCCGGGACATGATGGCAGAAGAGATGAAGGGATTAACAGGTGGACTGGGATTAAATATTCCGGGATTAATATGAATAATAGCAACTCATTTAACCGGCTTATTGAAGAGCTTAAGAAACTCCCCGGCGTGGGGCAAAAGACGGCCCAGAGGTTTGCCTTTTTTCTCTTAAAGATGCCTGCTGATGACGCTAAGGCTATAGCCAGGGCCGTTATAGATATGAAAGACAAGAGCAAATTCTGCACTGTCTGTAACAATATTACAGAAGAAGACCCGTGCTGGATATGCCGCGATGCAAACAGGGATAGAAGCAAGATCCTTGTTGTGGAGGAGCCAAGCGCCCTCTACACAATAGAGAGGACAGGGGGATATAAGGGGTTATATCATGTAATGTTAGGGGCTATCTCACCTCTCGATGGTATTGGACCGGAGGATATAAAGGTTGAGGGATTGATGAAGAGGGTGGAGAAAAATGGTGTTGAGGAGGTTATATTAGCCATGGATCCGGATATGGCTGGTGAGGCTACGACCATGTATCTTACGAGGCTTATAAAGCCTATAGGCATAAATGTAACCCGTATAGCCTATGGTATACCGGTTGGCAGTGACATAGAGTATGCTGATGAACTGACCCTTGTTAAGTCATTAGAAGGTCGCAGGGGTTTATGAATCAATAAACAGGTGCTGCATGGTCCGCAACAGGCGCAGACACAAGAGAGTGAGCTTACTGAAGGAGATAGAACTCCTATGTCCCCGGAAAGAGGTTGCAAAGGCCCTTGTCGTTAATATAAGCCGCAGCGGCCTTGTTACATATTGCAATAACCCCCCCGCAGTAGGGAGTGAGATAGCAATCAACCTCTTATTTGTTGATGAATATAAGGTGGACAGGACAGAGGTAATAATTGGGGATGTATGCTGGGTGAAATCGCTCGAAGACTTCTATGCAGTTGGGATACAATTTAAATCTCTGAATGAGCACAGCCACTTTATGACCCTTGCCTACCTGAACTATGCAGAGGGGTTTGAACATCCCTGCCTAAACGAGTAGAACGGTTAATAGCCTTCCCCTGAAAATTTAACTTTCCCCTTAAACACACGGTAGACGTACACTGTATATGTGATTATTACCGGCAGGGTGATAAGCGTAATAATCAGCATGATGGTCAATGTCTGAGCAGGTGAGGCGGTGTTGTTGGTTGTCAGGCTGTAGGCAAGGTCAATGCTTGATGGCGCTAACCTCGGGAAGAGGCTGAGTCCAATAAGACCTGCCGTAGACGCAATTATGGTTGATGATGACAGGAATAAAGATAGGAATCTTCTCCTTCTTACGGCCATAGGGATATAGATAGTCGCTGCAAACAGCAATAGAGATATGAGCCAGAACAGAGGATTACTCAGCAGTCCCTCAAACAGGAATGGAGAGACAGATGGTGTGATTGAGATAGCTGACAAATATAGTACGACAAAGACAGTCCATGAAATATAGAGAGACCTTCTCATACGTTCGAGTATCTCCCCTTCAGTTTTTAAAGTCATATATGCTGCGCCATGCATTGCAAACATAGCAATGCCGAGGAGGCCGGTCAGCGATGAATATGGGTTTAACAGACTATGTGTGTGACCGGTAAATCTACCATCACTGCTGATAGGTATCCCCTGCAGGATATTGCCGGTAATGAGCCCAAATAAAAAAGGGGGGATCAGACTGCCAATCCCGAATGACCAGTCCCAGAAACGCTGCCACCTTTTATTCTCCCCCTCTCCCCACCCCCCTCCATATCCTCCTCCCACAAGGGGGGGAGGAATAAAGCTTGCCCCCGAAGTATTTATCGGGGGGTGGGGGGGGTGATTTGCAGGGGGAGAGGGAGAGAGCCTGCCCTGAACTTGTTTCAGGGGTGAGGAGGTATCCCTGGATAACACTACTTCACGGAACTTTATAGAGACTGCCCGGAAGATAAGGGCGACCAGTAGCAGCATGACGATCGAGTAAAAAGCAGTGAGGAGTGTGGCATATACCGGAGGGAATACTGCAAACAAAGTTCCCCATACCGCCAACAACCAGACCTCGTTTCCATCCCATACAGGGCCGATGGCGTTTATATTAATCCGTCTCTCGTCATTGTTTCTTGCAAACAGGTGCAATATTCCCACACCAAGGTCGAAACCGTCCAGTATGGTATAGACTGTTATGAAGAAGGTTAATATTAGAAACCAGAGCGTGTTTAGTTCCATATGTTATCTATTGGTAACTACTCAGGTAGATAGACTGAAGGTTTTTAAGGCTTTATTCGTGCTTTGCGAGATAATCTATAAACTTCAGCCTTCAGCCTAAACACCTAAGTAGTTACATCTATTGTTTTAAACTGTTTAAACTTCCCCTCATCACATATATATAAAAAATACCAATAAATATATACACTATGCCGAACAATATTAATGAAAATAGCGCCTCTCCGCTCGACAGGGCAGCAGATACAGCATCCTCTGTTTTCAGCGCCCTGTATACAGCCCACGGTTGCCGGCCAACTTCAGCGGCAATCCAGCCAAGCTCGGAGGCCGCGATCGGGAGGGGGAGAGACCACTTTAATATCCTTAGAATGACCCTGTTGCCCCATAGCCTTTTCCGGTAAAGTTGAGTTGTCCCGATAGCCATTATCAGAATAAAATAGAGTCCCAGAAAGACCATCATGCGAAATGCAATAAACGGGAGTATTAGCGGAGGGATCTCATCTGCCGGAAATTCATTAATCCCCTGAATGGTCGCATCAACATCACCAAAGGTTATAAGGCTTAGCAAACCTGGTATCCCGATTTCCCATCTTAACTCCGGCGGGTCAGTAGTTGGAATCCCAAATAGGACCAGCGGTGCATGGGAGCGGGTTCTATATATCCCTTCAAAGACGGCGAATTTTTCAGGCTGTGTGTGTGCTACCTGTATTGCATGTTCATGTCCAAAGGGTACAACCTGGATGACAGAGAATATGAGACCGAGGGTAAGGGCTAACCTCATGGTTCTCTTAGCATGTTCACTCTCCCTGTCCTGCAAGAGCAGATAAGCGGACACCCCTGCCATGAAGAATGTCCCGGTTATAAGGGTGGCGTCCACAGTATGTAAGAAACGGAATAAAGTGGAGGGGTTAAAGACCACATCCATGAAGCTGACCATCTCTGCTGTCCCATTTCTGACGATATGGCCGGCCGGTGTCTGCTGCCATGAGTTTGCCGCTAAGATCCAGAATGCGGAGAGTGTCGTACCTGCGGCAGTCAGGAGTATAGATAGCCAGTGGACACCTTTTGATACCCGTTCCCGGCCAAATAGATAAAGCCCAAGGAAGACAGACTCTAAGAAAAATGCTGCAAGGACTTCAGCAGACAATAAAACGCCAAATAAATTGCCTGTAAACCGTGAGTAGCTCTCCCAGTTTGTCCCGAACTGGAACTCCATCACAATCCCAGTGGCTATACCTACGACAAATGTTAGACCAAATAACTTGCTGTAGAATTTAGATATCTGCACATAGACATCTCCGTCCTTTCTCCTCCATCCGAGCGCCTCAATAACTACGAGTAACCATGCCATCCCCATATTTATTGAGACAAAGATGAAGTGAAAGCCGACTGTCAGGGCGAATTGCAGGCGTGACAGGAATACAACATCCATTGAGTCAATATATAACACACGTAGTATAATTCCTCAAATAAAAGTGAAAATAACCAGCAATTCTCGGTGAACATGCAAGTCTTGAGATTGCTTCGCCTTCGGCTCGCAATGACAAACCTTTTTCGTAATCCGTCATTGCGAGGAGCGAAGCGACGAAGCAATCCCCCTGGTTTTTCACCGAGAATTGCTGACCAGGCAAAAAAATAGTTGACACACCCTTAAAAAATCTTTATTATTCATCTAAGATGATAAAAGAGGTCTTAAATGTCTTAAATGTTAAAATGGATTTTTATCCTCGTCAGGGTTTATAAAACATGGTAACCATAGACGACATATCAGGGAAACTCAATGCGGCCATGCTTTTGATTGATTCTGAACACCGCATCCAGTGGATGAATAAAAATGCAGAAGAGTGGCTCGGCATCAGGAAGACCGGAGAGAGGAGATTGTGTTACAGAACCCTCAATTTCAGCCGGGGTTTCTGTAGAATCTGTCCGACCGGAAAAACCATAGCCTCCGGAACCCCTACCCATTACGAGTTTATCATTCCCGGCAAAGAACAGCCCAGAAAATTTGAGGTATTGGCCATCCCCCTGGCATCTGACTCCGGCGGCAGACCTGTCAGTATCCTTGAAATTGTCCTTGATGTTACGGAGAGGGGTGTGCTCAGGATAAAGGAAGATGAAATGATGGCTCAAATCGAGAAGATGGTGGCAGTAGGGCAGTTGGCTGCCGGTGTTGCCCACGAGTTAAATACGCCTCTCGGTACCATCTCAATAATCGCCGATGAACTTACCCTTGCGCTGAATACCCTTGTTGGAAAAGATAAATCCAGGGAAACGGTGCAGGAGTTTCTGGATGACATGAGGATGGAGATTGCAAGATGCAAGACTATCATAAAAGACCTGCTCGATTTTTCCAAAAGGGGCGTCTCTTTCTTCAGAGAGACGGATATAAATGCCTTAGTCTCCAAGACCGTAGATTTTATCAACAAGGGGAACAGCAGAAATCATATCAGGATATCAAAATCCCTTGATCCGGCGCTTCCCATGGTAGTGAGTGATCCCGACAGACTCAGGCAGGTGTTTTTTAATGTTGTTAAAAATGCAATTGAGGCCGTTGATGAGAGGGCAGACGGTCAGATTGAAATATTTACCAGGCCAGAGGCATGCTTTGTGCAAATATCTATAAAAGATAATGGGCCGGGTATCAGGAAGGAGCATATGAGGCGTATATTTGAGCCCTTTTTTACCACAAAGCCGGTCGGGAAGGGGACCGGACTTGGACTGTCCGTCAGTTACGGCATAATGAAAGACCTGCATGGTGATATAAGGATAGAGAGCAAGGCCGGGAAGGGGAGTACAGCAACGCTTCTCGTCCCGATAAGATGTTAGAAAAATGTGAGGGGGTGATGTCATGTTAAGGATAATGGTGGTAGAGGATGACCAGGTCTTCAGGAAAAACCTTTGCAAGGCGCTGACCCTAAGGGGTTATGATGTATACCCAGTGGAAAATGGAGAGGTGGCTGTAAGATTGATATCTGAGAAAGACTTTGATGCGGCCCTTATTGATATGAAGATGCCTGGAATGGACGGCTTACAGGTTGTTCGGGAGCTTAAAGAGATACAACCCTCTGTCAGGGGAATAATTCTTACAGGTTATGGTTCTATCGAGGACGCTGTAGAAACCATAAAACTCGGCGGGTATCACTATCTGACCAAACCGTGTGAGATGGAGGAGATAGAGAATGTCCTGGAAAAGGTCTCAGGGGAGATGGACGGGGTGCATGAGACTGATGCGGGGACATATCAGGGGATCGTCGGTGCAAGCCCGGGGATAAAAAAGGTCATAAGGCTGATTAAAAAGGTAAAGGACTCACCCCTGCCGGTCATTATCTCCGGGGAAAGCGGAACCGGAAAAGA
>JACRGZ010000093.1 GCA_016234155.1 Nitrospirota bacterium
TCCCCCTTTGAAAAAGGGGGATTAAGGGGGATTTTCATGCTCCTTTGTGAGCCTGGGCTTATAGGCCGTTCACCTGAAAATGCCATAGACGGGGTTGGAAAACCCCGTCTATCGTCGATAGGCGGGACATTCTTGTCCCGACTATTTTCATCATCTCCCTCCGTAGATAACATTATTGCAGAGGAAAACTTCTTTGCCTCTGCCTCTTCAAAACTGAGCCCGAGAGTTTCCTGTATAGCCGATGTAATATCACTGCCGCCCCTGTTAAAAGTCCTCACATACTGCGGTTTACCCTTTGACACTATACACAGATTACTACGGGCTGCGCCGATGTCGAGGAGGGCTGCTGTATCCTCTATCTTATACCATTGCATGAAGGCATGATATAAGGCGAGCGATTCAATCTCAATAACCTTTGCGTCAACCGATGCCCCTTTCAGGGTATCCATGTGGCGCTGGAGCTCACTCTTTTTAATCAGTCCCACGCACACTGACGAACCATTATCCGGTTTTGCGCCATTGCCCTTAGAGAGGATAAACTGGTCTATGACCATCTCCTCTAAGGGGAAAGGGACCAGACCTTCCACCTCATAAGGGATTACCTGCCCTATCTTTGCTTCGTCAGTAAACGGGACATTAAGATAGTGGACAGAGACTGTGTTACCCGGCACAGAACTTACAACCACATCAGGATGGAGACCCCCTTCCTGTAATATGGATCGTATAAGCTCCTGCACATTGCCGTTGGTTAAAGGTCTTTCGAAGAACCGGAGCGGTTCGATCTTTCCAAGCCGTTCTCTTGCCAGGACAACCTTTACAGAGTGGCTGCCTATGTCTATTGCTGCGATTTTTCGTGCCATGGGCTGCGTTCCCTAAAACACCCCCTCACCCTACCCTCTCCCCCTCACCCTACCCTCTCCCCCTTTTAGGGGGAGAGGATAAAGGTGAGGGGGTTACCTTTACACCTATTAATAAAAAGACTATAACTCCTATCACAATTCCTGCAATAATCTTTTCTGCAATAGTGGTCTTTACCATTAGTCCGCTGAATATTATAACAGGAATCAATGATATCTTCACTATCTCCCTTAGATTATCATTCCTTTCTATCTTTTCGGCTGCAGGCGGGCTGTATAAATAGTATAGCGATACGATCCACCTGCCAACAGGATTTGTTAACATATATCTATCGCGAAACTCACGCAGTAGCCCCACATATGGGTGGAGGGGTGAGCCGAATGCAGCAGTGGCGATAAAACACCTCCCGTCACTGATTCTTATGGTGCAATTTCTTGGTGTGCCGGGGGACATGATTACGGGATTGTTTGCTGCCAGGGCGGCAGGGGCAGAGGAAAGTGAACCAATAGTTGCGGTAATTCCCGCTGTTGTCACAGTGTTCAAGGCGTAGGCAAGTCCACTGGAATTGTCAACAGTGACGGATGAGGAGTCAGAGCGCCATGTCACACTATTTTCAAGGACTTGCGCCTCATCACTGTCAAGGGTCTGATTACCGTTACTATCGTTGAACATGATAAGATAGTATTGCTGTTTCCCTTTTGTCCCTGAATCACCGGTAATAAGTGATGTTGTATCCGGTTCTATATCCATAAATGTGGCATTTTCCGGAGGGATAGTAGTGTAAGAGGCTGTAAGGCTAAAGCTGCCTGAGTCTGTGGTGGAGTGGTTTAGCGGGATTACTACAACCCTGCTATAAGGCCCGTTACTGCTGAAACCGTTTATGGTGACAGAGCCGTCATTTGCTAAATCAAGTATTATCTCAGTCACGTCATATCCAGTATCATCAGAATGGAACCCGATAACCATTACACTTATAGCGCTTATATTATCATCTCCGTTAAAATCTATTTTTAAGTTGCCGAAGCCATCGGGTGCAGAGAAAGAATAGTATCTTGAGGCAAGAGCGGCCACATAAACGTTATTGTAAGATATGCTCCCGATTTGTGAAAAATCCAGATTATCATCTGCATTGTTATAACTTATACCTATGGGATTTGTACTATCCCATGTCTCGTATAATCCTCCATCATCATAGGTCATGGTGACATTTGCCACCCTCAGCTCTTTAAGCTCATCCGCAACTGTTATCCCCCTATCTGTCAGTGCGTTTTCTAATGCTGACAGGGCAAACTCTCCACCCGCTATTTTAGTCCATACATCATATACAAACCCTGAGCCGTATTTTTCTGTCATATGCTTTACCCAGACAGCAGTCCCATAAGGGAACAGGCCGGGATAGGTATCCAGCGGCAAGCCCTGATGTTCAAACCAGTAGCCTATGTAATTTATGTAGTCATTAACCTCCGGGTATACATAGTCCTCCATCCACGTGGCAGATGCCTCCATCCACCAGCCATTAATGTCTATGTCTTCGTTTATCTGAAACTGCACCGTGTGAAAAAATTCATGTGCGGCAGCCACCTTCATTGCCCCCTCCTGCGATCCGCCTGGGTTTAAGTTAGTTGGAAAACATGCGATGGTATTATTCCCATTCGAACAGATAGGAAGAAAGTCATTATCAAAGATCATATATACCATGGATGCAGTGTCACCTTTATCAATCTGGGTAAATCCATAAAATCCGCTTGTGCCTGTATCTGCCAGGTATACATCGAGCAGACAATCCCCCCCCTCTGTCCCGTCTGAGGGAGGTGCGTTATAACCCATTTCTAATATCTCCTTGGACCACACACTGTCTAATATATCTGCGAACCTTTCTACATAGTCAGGTATGCCGTCACCATCATTATCAGCAGCCGGCACCGCATCCCCATATTTATTGTCTACGGTATAGTGTATCCTGAAGTGTCTGTCCGGGCTCATAAAACTGAGCAGCTCTATCCCGCTTCCGTACCATATAGTGAGGGTAGTTCCCCTCCCTTTTGCCAAAAGCCCCGCATTTTCAGGGGTGAGGAGGTGTCTGTTTGACATTGCCTCCATGATAACAGGGGTTGCAGATTTCATCATCCCTTTACCCCTGTATTCCGCCGGCAACAGCTCCGGCCTGAATAGCGCCGTAATCTTGTGATTTAATGCCTCTCTATACCCGATTCCCCCGTTTCTATACGCCTTCTCTATAAGGTCAAGGTTGCTAAGTGATCTTGATAAGGCCTCACCAGGGGATATGAGTATCCATGCGAATATTAATGGCAGCAGGAAGTATAAGCCATTTTTTTTCATCTGAAAATAACCCCAAATTTGTCATTCCCGCATGTCTTAAGCGGGAATCTGGTTTTAAACCATATCCCCGATAGAAACATTCGGGGATGACAGTTATTAAGTTGCTGGGTTATTTTCATCATCCTTTGTGAACTGGAAGTTCATGACGGTTCATCTGAAAATGCCTTTTGAAAATCAGGATTCAAGGGGTCGAGGGGTCAAGGGTTCAAGTGTAGGTAGAAAATCCCATGAAAGATGACCGTTATTTTTCTAACTTCTTGATTCTTACTTCTTACTTCTATCTGGACCCCTTGAATCCTCGACCCCTTGAACCCTTTATTTAATTTTCATACCCATTTGTGCCATTTAGTCAATCAAAATAAGCCCAGACCTCAGGCTCCTGATTACCGTTTCCCCTTCCCGCACATCCACCTCTGCCTTTTCTTTAGTCACTTCTCCGCCAAGCCTGTACTTTCCCGGCGGGACTTCGAAGAAAAAATGTCCATCCATGTCACTCCTTTTTTCCACTATACCTGTTTCGCCTTCCAACCAGACGCGCCTTTCTCTTCCGAAACCATATATCCCGCTCTGGAATTTGATCTTTCCTCCCCTTATGGGTTGATATATAGTCCCTATGACAAAGCCGTAGCGTGGGGGTTTATCCCCCACAATATGCCGGCCATAAAGGTCGGCGCTGCCGGCATCTGTTTTCTTTATGACAGCAGAATACTCAAAATCATTTTCCCTGTTTACCCTTATATTTACAGCCTTAGGGATATAATCTTTCTTCGTAAAAAACAATACTGCATAATTGCCAGGTGTTACAGATATTTCAGGTATTTTATATATGCCCTGGTCATCAGTTTTGACATTGCGGATAGCAAGGCCATCGAATATGCTGACATCTGCATTATCTACCGGCGTATTATCTTCATTTGTGATATATCCATGTATGCCTTCCCCGAGGGAATATTCTGCCTGGATCAGCAGGGAAAGAAGCATAATGCAAATTATCAAATGATACTTCAGAGACATTATTTCCCTTCTACATGCAATTATTAAGGGTCTCATAATTGAATTGACATAAATGACCTTGCAAAAGTCCTAAATGTCCCCTCCCCCTTGATGGGGGAGGGATAGGGTGGGGGTGAAATCTGATAGTTATCATGGAGTTTTGTATTCACCCTCCCCCTCGCCCCCTCCCGTCAAGGGAGGGGGAAAAAACTTTCGCAAGGGTCTCAAGTGTTGTTGCTATTATGAGACTGTTAATAAGCACTAGTGTCTGAATTGCACCCTATCCTACTCCACACGCCAGTAAATAATCTTTGCCTTGTTATTCTGTCTCATTACCACGGCATTTATGATCTTCTGACTCTGATTGACCTCCCCCTTAGCTGTGATAGAGAAATAGTTGCTCTTCACATCTATGAACCTTGCTATATCCGTATATACTTGTTCGCTTATCGATCCGTTGTTTTTTACGTCCACCTTGGTCTGGAGGGTTTTTTCCCCTGAATGCGATAATCTCATCTGCACTCTCTTCCGCGAGATTATCTGATAGTGACATTTTTACCTCTTTTCCGGCAGTATTTACATTTATCCTGCTGTCCTCATCAGTTATCTCCACTGTAACAAAACCATCACCAAGGGGTATCGGTGGCAGTTTCTGTACCCACGATTCATTGAGGGCATTATAAATATTCTACCACCAAGGTGGTAAGGTATTATGGCACAAGGAGTTTTATCTTTCCAGTATGAAGAGGAATAAGTAAAGAGGAATAAGTTGGTTGAAAATTGGTTAAAAATTTGACATCCATGCGATAAGTATGTTACTTATTTGTTCGGCCAATTAAAGGGTTTAGTATAAATTGTATGGGGGGGCGTTATGTGGCCAAATAAAGCAGATAAACTACTGATTTATCCCCCTCAGAGAGTCATCGGTCATTCAGGATTTGGATTGATGGCTTCTGAGTTATCTCATTGTGGGTTCTTTTAGTGCATTGCAATGTGATGAGAACCCACACTTTTTTGCAGTTATGTTTCTTGGGAGTACCGAAAACATCATTTTGGGAGGAACTATGATGGAAAAGTTTTGGAACGACTTTGTCAAATGTAGCAGGATGCATGGCAGGCTTTTTACAGTTGACACTATACGAAGGCTGGCGAATATCAGGATAGTTTGCTTGTCTATTATATTAAGTTTGTTTTCCATTGCTCTTACGTCGTATGCTGCTGAACCTGTGGGTATTGGTGGAGCAGACAATAATCTCATTGGCCAGGTCAGGGCTGGAAGACCTTGGGTAGAAAGTGAGATTATCGTCAAGTTCAAGAAGGTTGTACCAGCAACTTTCCGGGTACAGATCCATGGACAGAAGGGTGTGGAGGTTGTGGATGAAATACCGGAGATTGAAATCCAACTGGTAAGAAGTGTGAGGGGAGAAATGATGGAGGAGATTCTCTCCCGTTATGTCGGTGATCCCAATATAGAGTATGCTGAACCAAACCACATCTTTCAGGCGATTACTACTCCTAACGATCCCAGTTTTTCGCAGTTATGGGGGCTTAGGAAGTGTAACGAAATAACTGATTGATTTACTGATCAAGAAAATGTATTATTTCGTTTGTGAACCTGCGGGTCCTACGGCAGAAGTACTCGGCTCTCGCGTCTGCGCTGAACGAACGCAGTCGGAGACTGTGGGCAGCGA
>JACRGZ010000095.1 GCA_016234155.1 Nitrospirota bacterium
AGAGGAGAAAGTTTTTCCTCGGTAAAGATTTAAACGCAAATAATATCCCTGACCTTTCCTGGTTTGGTCCTGATGGTAAGGAACCAAGATGGACCGACCCAAATCTGCACACATTATGTTATCAACTGGACGGGAGTGAGGAAAGTTCGGAGCAAGGCGAATATACCCTTTTCATAATCCTGAATGCCGGCCATAATGCGCAATACATAAAGCTCCCAATCTTAAGGGGTAAGATGGGGTGGTACAGGATTATTGATACGAGTCTAAAGAGTGGAGAAGACTTCCTTGAAAGTGGCAAGGAGATATTGCTCGATCCCCCGGAATATTATATTTCCAATCCGAGGAGCACCGTTGCGCTCCTGAGTAAATAAGATGAAACCGTAAAAACTAAAAATCCACCGCAGAGGCACGGAGACGCCGAGAAAAACATATTGAAATTAAATGGCTTTTCTCTGTGCCTCTGCGTCTCTGCGGTTAATAAAATGACTTTTTACGAGGGTGTCAAATAAGGATATATCCTTTACTGCTGCATCAACTATTTATTTTTCCTGTTTTATCAATTACGCCTACATATTTGTCATGGATAATACAATTTTGAGTAATGTAATTATGCATAATTGCCCATAAAAGGCAAATGCCATAGTATATTATCTATTAATATCAATGAGTTATGATTCTGTGGATAATATGGCAAGGGTTTTGAAATACTATGTTAGAGATATGGGATTGGAGGTATTGTGAGATGCAAGATAGAGAACGTCTGATAGTAATCGGCAACGGCATGAGCGGGATGGCGGCGGTGGAACATCTCCTGGAAAAGAAAAAGGAGATGTCAATAACAGTCTTCGGGGCTGAGCCACATGTCAATTACAACAGGGTCCTCCTCTCGTCAGTACTTTCCGGAGAGACAGGATTTGATGAGATTATACTTAACCCTGTGGAGTGGTATGAAAGCCATGGTATTAAACTTCATCTTAAAGCCTCTATAACTAAGATTGATACAGTAAATAAAACCATAATAAGTGATAGGGATGAAGTCTTTCCTTATGACAAACTTCTTATAGCAACAGGGAGTACCCCCTTTATCCCGCCGGTTAAGGGGATAGAGAGTGATAAGGCGCTTCCACCCGGTATCTTTACCTTCAGGAATCTGGATGATACAAGGTCCATGATAGAGTGGGCGCATAGGAGCCGTAAGGCTATAGTAATTGGCGGGGGACTTCTTGGGTTGGAGGCGGCAAGGGGTCTTGTCAAACAGGGATTAGAGGTCACTGTAGCCCATCTGATGGACAGGCTTATGGAAGTGCAACTTGATGCCGCAGCAGCAGACATCTTAAAGAAAGAGATAACAAGACTGGGTATCCAGGTGCTTTTAAGTCATTGTGCAGATGAGATTATTATGGAAGATGGAGATCTGAAGGGTATTCACTTTACTAATGGTAATATACATGAGGCAGATATGATTGTTATTGCCACGGGTATACGTTCCAATGTCAGACTGGCTATGGAGGCAGGTCTTACTGTGAATCGCGGAATCATAGTGAATGATTACATGGAAACGAGTGTGCCGGATATATTTGCAGTTGGCGAGTGTGTCGAGCACCGGGGAACAGTTTACGGTATTGTGGCCCCGCTGATGGAGCAGTCGAAGGTCGCGGCCGCGGCCATTGCCGGGGATCGCACCCATTCGTATAAGGGTTCAGTGGTCGCTACCAAGCTAAAAGTAGCCGGTATACCGTTAGCATCCATTGGAAATGTCTATAGGGGTGTTGGGGGGATTGTTGGTGGCGAGGAGATAGTCTACAGCGACCGTGGGGCCTCTGTCTATAAAAAGCTTATTGTTCAAGGCGGAAGAATCGTTGCAGCGACACTATTTGGTGATCTGAACGGTTACAACAGGTATCTCGGTATGATCCAGGGTCAGGAAGATATATCACTTCAGAGAAATACCCTCCTCTTGGGACAACCTCAGGCAACAGCCTCTGTTGCATCAATGCCTGACAGCGCCACGATCTGCGGCTGCATGGGGGTGAGCAAGGGGGAAATCATCAGAGCAATTGAAGGGCATGGCCTGACCAGTAAACAGGAGATATCTGATAAGACAAGGGCGTGCACGTCCTGTAAAGGATGTGCACCACTTATAGAGCAGATACTGCAAGATGTCCTGGGAGGAGAATATGTCAGGCAGGAAGGTCAACCCCTCTTATGTGAATGTATCCCCATGGTATGGGGGGATGTCCGGAGAGAGGTTATGGCAAGGGGACTTAAATCAGTAAGTCAAATACTCAATACGATTGGAAATGGCACGGGATGTGACAACTGCAGGCCGGCTCTTAATTATATGCTATCAGAACTATACATAGATGAGTATAACAAAGAATCTGATGCCCTTCTTATAAACGACCATTTTCATGCCAATATCCAGAAGGATGAGACATTCTCTGTAGTTCCACGTATATATGGAGGTGTGACCACATCAGACCAGCTCCGGCGTATTGCAGATGTGGCTGATAAGTACCGGGTGCCGATGGTAAAGATAACAGGTGGGCAGCGAATAGACCTCCTCGGTATCGGTAAAGAAGAGCTTCCATCGGTCTGGTCTGAACTCGGTATGCCCTCAGGTCATGCCTACACGAAGGCAGTGCGGACATGCAAGACCTGCGTGGGGAGTCTTTTCTGCCGCTATGGTGTCCAGGATTCCATTACACTGGGTATCGAGATGGAGCAGCGATACCAGGGGGTGCCATGTCCAGGCAAGCTCAAAATGGCCGTATCAGGGTGCCCAAGGAACTGTGCCGAGACAGCGATCAAAGATGTCGGGGTGATAGGGATCAAGACAGGATGGGAAATATATGTCGGTGGAAACGGGGGGGTTAAGGTGCGGTTGGCAGAACTTTTTACAGTGGTAGAGACCATGGAAGAGGCGCTGGACATTACAGGGGTTTTTATACAGTACTACCGGGAGAATGCAAGATGGATGGAGCGTACCAGCCATTTTGTGGAAAGGGTGGGTATAGAGCATATCCGCGAGGTAGTTTTAGAGGATAAGCATGGGATTGTGGAGCGTTTACGAAAGAGGATGGATGAGGTAGTAGCTGCCTATAAAGACCCATGGATTTTCAAGCATAATGGAAAGATTAAAGTGGTCAGTGACCCCATACAGCATCTGCCGGTGAAGGCTGTATAGAGAAAACAGAAAGAAGCAACATTAGCGTTGATATTCTTGAGGCTGGATATTGTAAATTCAAGGTGCTTGCAAGTGCCCAGTGTATTTATCTTAAAATCAGGACAGGTGCAAAAGTTCAGACCGGTCTCTTCGCTGCGGACAGATACCATATAGGTGTTGCCTGACTGTGGATTATGCACTTCAAAGTCTGAAAACACAGGATGGCTGCCTATGTTTTTCATGGTGAAGTTTTGCGTCTCGGCGAATTGTCTTCTCAATGCCTTTTGCCATACATCAATAGGTATCTCATCAGGCTTGTGATGGTAAGGGACCCTCACTGTCTTCTTTTCTTTGTCTTTTGGGCTATTCTTTCCGGAAGGCATTTTGTCTTTTGTTATGAGGCTCTTGCAAAAGTCCTGAAAACGCTATAATTGTCATGCTGAATCTCGTCCTGAATTTATTTCAGGATCAGAGACCCTGAAATAAATTCAAGGTGACAAATTGAGACTTTTGCAAGAGGCTCTTCTGCAAGGAATTTGCTAAAATTTGCAGTCAGTAATTTATAAGCCCTGCCACACATTCCTGAAAATTGTATCCTTAGGTAACAACCTGCCTATTCCTGCGCCAGAGGTTTCCGCATAAAAAAGACCTTTAAAATCAAATGGTTAGCCAACCTGCTGGCTGAATCGCAAAATATTGTATAAAATTTACACAACAGGAGGAAGCCTTACAGAAATGTAATATCTATATTTTTCAATAAGTTACGAAACAAACTGTATCATTTTTACCAGGTATAATTATTGCATACTGTAATTGACATTGACATTGACATTGACATTGACAAACCTTAATAAGGAGGGGTGCGTCTTCAGACACTAACCGTAGTTTTCCCAAATAACAACAAAATAACACCTTCACGGTTTCCTTAATATGTCGTGTGGACCAATCCTACGAAGGATGTAGGAATCCTCTGCGAGTTCGAAGGTAAACCTGTAGGCCATTGCAATACTGACTTCCCATCGGTTCTTGTGACCTTTCATCTTCTTTAAACGCAGGGAGGGATGGGTTGGGTTTGAGGGGAGGAGTGTTAATTGTTTCTTAAATCTTGTCTTGATTTCTTCAGGCAGCTTGGCATAGTCTTTTTCGAAGGGAGAGGTAATCTTGTATTTCATAGAGAATCGAGGTGTTTCATAAGCTTTCCAACACTATCAAACGTTTTTACCTCTCCTTTCTTTATTGCAATGTCTGCCTCTCGCTCGGCTTTTTCCCAGTCAAAATCCTTAAAGTATGGGGGGAGGTTGATGGCATACTTGAGAAGTTCCGCTACAGCAGCAGAACGACTCCGTGCCTTTACTGACTTCCTGTACCGCTCCACCTCATTGTACAACTTATCAGGGAGGGTTATATAGAGTTTCCGTGAATCTGACATTGTTAAACTCCTTTTTTTGCTTACTATTAAAGCAGAAATGAACATTGGCGTCAATAATTTTGAACTTTATAGCAGGAGGGCCTTATCATGACCAGCACTAATACTCGTTATCGTTATTCTTGGAGTGCAACGACTCCAGTCGTTCTACAGAAATCCCCCCCTTTCCTAAAGGGGGGTGAGGGGGGATTACTTCCAGGCCCAGACCCTCACATGGCCAGCAAATTGCAGTCAGTCAGTCAGTCAGTCAGTCAGTAAAAACTCCCCTTCCTAACAGACTCTTATTCCTTTTTCTCTCCCTTCTCCTAATTATCTTTTCAGTGGGAGAGGCAACAGCTAACGTAAAAAGTGGTGCAGAGGACGCGACGAAGGTCCAGATTCAGGAGACCTACGGCAAACTCCCCCTCTATTTTATTCAGAATGATGGTCAAGTCGATTCAAAGGTCAAGTTCTATGAGAAGGCGAGCAGTCACGCCACCTACTTTACGAAGGAAGGGGTCTATATAACATTAGTGCGGGGAGAGAAGTCAGATGATAGAAGTAAGAAGTTAGAAGATACGTCCTCTGTCATCATGAAGGACGAAGCCCCGAAGCAATCTCTTAATCCTTCTTCTTCTATCCCCCCCTTTGAAAAAGGGGGGCCAGGGGGGATTTCATCCGAGCTCATCAAGCTCACCTTCCTAAATGCCAACCCAAACCCTGAAATCATCGCGGCAGACCCGCAGGACGGCAAGGTCAACTACTTCATCGGCAACGACCCGGAGAAATGGCGAACGAACATCCCGACCTACCGGGCCGTGGTCTATAAAGAGGTCTATCCCGGGATTGATATCAAGTTCTACGGCAGCAACCGACAGATGGAGTATGACATCATCGTCAAACCCGGAGCAGATCCGTCCCAGGTTCAACTTGCCTATGATGGAATAAAGGGGTTAAGAGTTACAGAAAATGGTGACCTTGAGATCTCCCTTCATCCCCACTCTCCGGCTCATATCCCCCCTTTTCTAAAGGGGGGTGAGGGGGGATTAGGTGAGGGGGGATTAGAGGATAAGGCTGATGGTGATGGGAATAAACTCACCCAGAAAAGGCCTATCATCTACCAGGAAATAGATGGAAAGAGAATTGTGGTAGAGGGAAGGTTTAAGATTCTTGGAAACCATGTCATTGCGAGCGAAGCGAGGCAATCTCCTTTTCCCTCCAGCGCTGAGCATTCTCCCTCTCCCGGGGTACCCATTGCGCCTCCTAATGCAATGGGTCATGGAGAGGGCGGGGGTGAGGGGGAATTCGCCTACACCTTCGAACTTGCCTCCTACAAACAAGGCCCATCCCCTCATCATAGACCCCACCTTGGTCTACTCGACATACCTGGGTGGAAGTATTGGTGATAGAGGTATAGGCATTGCTACAGATACCTCTGGGAACGTCTATATCACAGGATATACCCAGTCCACCAACTTCCCAATTGCCTCTCCAATCTATGGAATCCATGGTGGGGGACTTTATGATGCCTTTGTTACAAAGATAAATGCCTCTGGTAATGCCATTATTTACTCCACTTTCATAGGAGGGAATGGAATTGAGGAAGGGAGAGGTATAGTTGTAGATACCTACGGAAATGCATATATTGCTGGTGTTACCTCTTCTACCGATTTTCCAACCACCTCTCCAATCTATGGAATCTATGGCGGGGGACCTTATGATGCCTTTGTTACCAAGATCGACGCCTCCGGCACGAGCATAGTATACTCCACTTATTTGGGAGGAAGTATGGCTGATGAAGGCCACGACATAGCTATAGATACTTCTGGGAATGCCTATATTACTGGAGACACATACTCCAATGACTTTCCGACCGCTTCCCCCATTTATGTTGATAATACTATTGGAGCCGATTTTAATGCCTTTGTCACCAAGATTGACGCCTCTGGCACGAGCCTGGTCTACTCCACCTATCTGGGAGGAAGTAATGAAGATTGGGGTTTTGGCATTGCTGTAGATACCTATGGGAACGCTTATATTACAGGACAAACCACTTCAACAGACTTTCCGATCTCATCTCCCATCTATGGAATCCATGGTGGAGGGCTTTACGATGCCTTTGTTACAAAGATAAATGCCTCTGGTAATGCCTTGGTCTACTCGACTTACCTGGGGGGGAGTGGTAGCGATCACGGTTATGGTATCGTTACAGATACCTCCGAAAACGCATATATAATTGGGAGAACCTCATCCATAGATTTTCCGATCGCCTCTCCTCTCCAGGGTACAAATGCAGGGGGTTGGGATATCTTTGTTACAAAGATAGATACTTCGGGCAACGGCATAGTTTATTCCACCTATATAGGGGGGAGCAGTGATGATTGGGACGGTGATGGCGCCATTGATGTTGATGTTAATGGAAATGCCTATATTACGGACTACACCGGCTCCGCCAATTTTCCGATTGTATCTCCCCTTTCTGGAACCTATGCAGGAGGACTTTACGATGCCTTTATCACAAAGATAAATGCCTCAGGTAATGCCCTGGTCTACTCTACCTATCTGGGGGGAAGTGGGACTGAAGGAGGCCTTGATATCGCGGTACATACCTCTGGAAATGCCTATATCACCGGGTGGACTAACTCCGCAGATTTTATGGTAGCCTCTCCACTCCAGGGAACCATTGCAGGTGATGATGATGTCTTTATAGCAAAGTTTAGTTTTCCCCCCGCCGAACTCCCCCGAACCGGCCAGACGATCTGTTACGACTCGGCAGGCGCTGTAATCCCCTGTGCCGGAACAGGCCAGGATGGTGAGGTCCAGGCTGGTATGCCGTGGCCTGATCCCAGATTCACAGACAACGGCGATGGCACAGTCACTGATAACCTCACTGGCCTGATGTGGACGAAGGACGCAAATCTTGGTTCAATTGGATTTACAAGTTGGTGGGTAGCTCTGGATTATGTGGCAAGAATGAATGCAGGCGTTAATCCTAACTTCGGTTATACTGATTGGCGGCTTCCTAATATTAATGAACTTAAAAGTTTAATCGGCGCGGAGAGATCTCCTGCTCTTCCCGCTAGTAATCCATTCACAAATGTAGTGTGTAATGGCCATAGGTCATCTACCTCTCTCGGAACTAATATTTGTTGGAATGCTGATGTCTTTAGTGGCGCCGTATCTTATGGTAGCAAGAGTAATAACGGCGGTTGCATATGGGCTGTTAGATCGGGCAATTTTAAAGGTTCAATCCAAATTGCAAGAACTGGACAAACATTTAGCTATTACCCCGGTGACGATGGGGAATTAAAAATGGGGGTTTCATGGCCAAATCCTAGATTTAGAGACAATAATGATGGAACAGTTATCGATAACCTTACGGGATTAATGTGGACAAAAGATGCTAATCTCCTAAGCCGCACGCTTTCTTGGCAAGAAGCTCTTAATTATGTAGCTGATATGAACTCAGGCATTTATCCTAATTTTGGTTATACCAACTGGAGACTTCCTAATAGGGAAGAAATTCTGAGTCTCATCGATTTCTCTCGCTTTAATCCAGCCCTACAATATGGCCATCCATTTATTAATGTTCAATATACAAGTGGTCAACTTGGACAGAATGTTGCTTACTGGACTTCTACAACTTATGCTGGTCTTTCAAACTACGCATGGATTGATTTTATAGGAAATGGAACCCTGGGTATTTATGGAATAGATAAAAGCAATAATAGCCAAGTCTATTTATGGCCAGTACAATCAGTGAAAGTTCTGCCATGCGTAAAAAATATATATTACCAAGATACAGATGGTGATGGATATGGTAATAGTTCAGTGACCACTCAGACATGTACCCAACCAGCAGGTTATGTCTCAAACAGTACTGATTGCAACGATGGCAATGCGTCTATCAATCCAGGTGCTATTGAGGTCTGTAATGGTGTAGACGATAACTGTAATGGTCAGACTGATGAGGGGGTACAGAATATATATTATCGGGATGCAGACAGCGACACTTATGGCAATGTTTCCGTCACCACCCAGGCATGCACACAGCCATCAGGTTATGTTTCAAACAGTTCCGATTGCAATGATGGGAACGCCTCGGTCTATCCAGGGGCCACAGAGGTTTGTAATGGCATAGATGACAATTGTAATGGTCAAACAGATGAAGGGGTACAAAACACATATTATAGGGATGCAGACAACGATACCTACGGGAATATTTTAGTTTATACCCAGGCCTGCACGCAACCCGCCGGATATGTGCCAGACAGCACGGATTGCAACGACGGCGACGCAGCGGTCAATCCCGGAGCTGCCGAGGTATGTAACCTGGTGGACGACAACTGCAACGGGCAGAGCGATGAAGGTGTTCAGAACATCTACTATCAAGATGCGGATAATGACACATATGGTAGTTCCTCGGTAACTACCCAGGCATGTACTCAACCAGCGGGTTATGTAACAAATAGTACTGACTGCAATGATAGTAGCGCTTCAATCAATCCGGGAGCTGCTGAGGTGTGCAATGGTGTTGATGATAATTGTAATGGTCAAACTGATGAAGGGGTAGAGAACATATATTACCAGGACGCAGACAGCGACACTTATGGCAATGTTTCCGTCACCACCCAGGCATGCACACAGCCATCAGGTTATGTTTCAAACAGTACTGATTGTAATGACGGCAATGCTTCAGTTAATCCTGGTGTCTTGGAAGTGTGCAATGGAGTTGATGACAACTGTAATGGCCAGATTGATGAGGGTGTATTGAACACCTATTACCGTGATGCAGATTCTGACACGTACGGTAATGTTTCAATCTCGACGCAGGCATGCACAGCGCCATCCGGCTATGTCACGAACAGCGCTGATTGCAATGACGGCAATGCTTCCATCAACCCAGGGGCAACGGAGATATGTAGTAATAGTACTGACGACAACTGCAACGGGCAAACGGATGAAGGCTGCCTTGGAGTGGAAGTCTGCGATGGTATAGATAATGATCTGGACGGCCAGGTAGATGAAGATTTTCCCGCAGGCAATACCTCTTGCGGCGCTGATGTGCAGGTAACCCCTGATAGCGTGACCCTCATATTCTCTACAGTAACCCTGAGCGGTAGCACGACAGTAACCACCACTGGAACTGGCACTCCCCCACCGTCTGGTTTCAAGATAGGAAGCCCGCCAACCTACTATGAGATCAATACAACGGTTACTTTTACTGGTATAGTTGAAATCTGCATTAATTATAATGAGAACCAGTTCACAACAGAACGTAACCTGAAACTCTTCCACTGGACAGGCAGTGGGTGGGATAATATCACCACGAGCATGGATACCACGGCCAATATTATCTGCGGTAATACCACCAGTTTCTCTCCCTTCATTGTGGCTGAATCATCTGCATCACCAACTGCCATTACCATGCAGAACTTCTCTGCAAATCTTGATGGTGGCTATGTGATCCTAACATGGTCCACTGGCTCTGAGATGGACAACGAAGGGTTCATTATCCTCCGCGGGGAGTCCGATGGCGGGCCATTTAGTCCCATTACATCAGCGATGATCCCTACCGTGGGTGGGGGTGCGATGAAGGCTACATATACATTTACGGATAGTAATGTTGAACACGGTAAGACCTACTACTACCGGCTGCAGGATGTAGACAGCCGGGGGGTTGTTACAACACATAATGTAATTCCTGTGACGACGGGTGCCGGCGGGGAGAAACCGTCTCAGAAGGGGATGGGAAAGGAACAGGAAACATCGGTCAGTTCTCATCAGATAGAGAAAAGTGGTGATGGTAATTTAATTGCCCTCTCCCCAGAGGGGAGAGGGAGTGATGTGCGACGGGATGCTGAGAAAGAGATTGCTTCGGGGACTGCGTCCCCTCGCAATGACAGCTCTGATCACCCCCACTCCTTCGACTTCGCTTCCTTCGACTTCGCTCAGGACAGGCCAGCCTCCCCCGTCAAGGGGGAGGAGTATGACGAATCCTCTGCTGCAACGACTGGAGTCGTTGCACTCCAGAATCAAGGTCCTTCGTCTTTGTCCGTTACCATCGAAGATGGAAAGGGGAATGTTATTGAGATCAGGAGGGTGGAGGGGGATAAGGCATCAGGCACTCCCTCAGCAGATGTGCTGGTGTTGGAGGAGGCAGGCCGTGTGATTTTAACATGGCAGGGGATAGGACAAAGTAAGGGCTTTGTCATCCATCGCTCAGAGAAAGGGAAGAATGACTATACCCCTCTCTCCGGTCTGATTCCCTATTTCGGGCGTGATGGTAAAGAGATATTCCGGTATCGTTTCAAAGATAACAGTGTGAAGTTCGGGATCAGGTATGACTACAGGTTGGAGACTGTAAGGTCACTGCAGCAGAGGGACAGGCCTGATGGCCTGTCCCTCCACAGTGTTTTGGAAGATTAAGGGTAGCATCCCAACAGACTTAAATGCGTTTCGCTAATTCAAGTCTGAGATACTGGCTAATGGTGCGATTATGTTTTTCTGCCTCTTTTTCTAAGTCCTCAAAGTATTGCAGGGCAAGCAATTTACGTACATCTTCACTGGTTAAGACACGCAGTTTTCGATAGAGTGGATCTGAAATTGGGATTGAAATCTGGGCTTTTGCAGGATTCCCGGCTTTAGTAGGGAAATAGATAGAAATAACCTTCCTCTCTTTTGTCTTTTCTGTCCACCTTCTCTCATAAGAGGCTAATCCCTCCCGTACAAAACCAGTCATGGGTTTATTATCCAACTTTATAATGAGACGGCGTAACGTATCTCGTATCTCTTCCAACCCCTTTTTTTCGATTATGTAAGTCTTACAATCTGCACAAAAAAGGATTTTCGTCTTTTTCAGTAAAACTGTGCCTTCTAAGACAGGTAGGTCGATTATCCGTTTGCGAATTCGGGAAGAACCGCAAGTAGTGCAGTGATAATCTGGTCTTGCTATTTCAAGCCTTATTTTCTTCCCGCGCTCCAAGATAGCAGAACTATCATGATTATCCCAATATTCATCTGATTCTTCAGCTGTCATATATTTTTTTGATTTATCTTTATTAGATTTAAGTTCTTTCATTGGTTTCCCATACAAGATATCTTTTTTTACCAGCTTTCCGTACATCAGGATTCCCTTCATAAATAACCTCTTCTACCTCCTCTGGGGTTACTCCATGCTTCACAATAATCTTCTCTATGATGTGATCTTTCCAGTATAAGTATTCAATATACATCCATTAACCTTCCGCAAAGCCTATATATCCTATATTGCAGGATACTATCTTGTAGGATATTTGTCAATGGAAAATCCTCCTCTAATACTTCTCAAATGACAGCTCTGATCACCCCACCTTAATCCCCCCTCACCCCCCGTTAGTAAAGGGGGGGGGGATTTGGAGAAGGTGGGAATTTAGAAAGGGGGAGGACAACCATACTGCCATTTCTAACCTGATTCCATATTTTGGCCGGGATGATAAGGACATCTTCCTCTACAGGTTTACTGACAATACTACAAAGCCAGGGGTTAAATATGACTACCGATTAGAGAGGGTATCTCCGGAATTTAAGATGGGAAGGAGGGATTAGGAGATAGCATCCTTCAAGTGGGAGCGGTGGTGGAGGGTGTTTTATAGCTACAGCAGCGTATGGCTCATATCTACATCCCTATGTCAGGGTCTTAAGAGACTTCAGGGATCGCTTTCTCTTACGGACGGCATGGGGTGAGGAGTTTGTCGAGATATATTACAGTTTTTCCCCTCCGGTGGCTGAATGGATATCTCAGAGGAGATGCTTAATACATGCACCTATAGAAACTCTCAAAGGATGAGCGTAAATTACTCCATAAAACGTATCACCGGCACGCTGGCGTTTTGCTGCTTCAATCAGATGGTCCACATCATTCGTAAATATTGCTCTCTTTAGAGAAAGTGCCCTATCCAACAACTCACGATCAGATTTGCCTGAGAAGTTGTCTTCCTGAACTGTTACAACATCAACACCATATAACCTCAATCCTGTTGTGATTGCTCTTGGGACATGTTCATCCATATACAAAAGAATCACTAAATCAACCCTCTCGATTTTAATCTCACGATTAGAGAGGATTTACCTATTTCTTTCTCAAGCTTCAAACTTAACTCTGAACGACTCTCAATATCCCTTTCGATTTCAGCCTGGTGGTCAGCATAATAAGCAAGCGCAGAATATATCTGGCCAAGCGTAAGATATGGGTGTTGAAAATATAATTCCTCTGCACTCCACCCATAGGCCAATTTTTCTATTACAATTTCAACCACCTTCATTGTTGTTCCGACAATAATTGGGATGCCTTTTTCATCCAATACAATATGTTCATAGGGAGTTTGTACAGAAGACATAATAATTCCTCCTTTTTAAGGGTCATTTTATGTATAGCGGGCATAAAAGTCAACAAGAAAGCATGGCCTCATTCAGGAAATTCAAAAATTCAATTTGTGAAATTCTGGGGACAGCATTCTTAATTAAGAGAATTAGATATACTGTTTTACTCCAGCCTTCATGGTCTCGTCCAATGTTACTCCAAAGTGCTAGCTCTGTTCACGTGTGCGCTCCGCATAGCGAAATTGGTCTCAGGCGCATCGACAAAATATAGCCGGGAAATATACTCGTCAGTGCCGCACTTGACACCAAAACTGTCTCCGTCGTTGTATTTCTGTGCCACATACAGGCAATCGGTCAGTTTTACCCATTCCTTTTTATCTGCCGCATCAGCCTCGCAATAAATGAAGATTATCAACATCCATATTACTTGCGTTACTACTGTTTGTATCGGTCTCATTGTCGGTGCCTCCTAACTTATTTTCCCCGCAGCCATTTCCAAATAACGTTTCCGTTGCATGTGAAGTGCAAGCATTTTCCATTTTACACATGAAACGTGTTATCTGCCTGTTGCGGGCATTTCCCTTTTTTTCATTTTTTCTAAGAGTCTTTTTTTAATCGGCTCTGCTTCTGTCTGAATTGTTTTGATTTGTTCTTTTACAGACAAGTGTTTCATCCTTTCATAATTTCTTTCTCTGATTGAATGAAGCCGTTTCATAGTTTTTGATTCATTCATTGTTATCCTCCTGAATCCAACTTTGAGGTGTTAATATTTCTAACTCTTTTAAACCAAGCATTCTATTTATGCCATTTACGCCACGAATGGTCTTTAGTTTCACCATGTGTTTGAAATTCCAACTGATGAGAGCATCAGCCTCATTATACGTGGCAAGAGCTATATGCAATGCATCATCTTGATATGTTTGAGGGATAATCCCTTCATCAATGTATTTCTGTGCCAATGAGAATATATCTTCGTTGACAGAGACAATTTCCAAAACGATTTCTGATAACTTGTCCTCCAATTCCTGAGGAGAAGGTATTTCAGAACGGGATATCTCAGTTAGGAGAATGTCAGAAATGAGAATGTCATAGAGACCCAGCTTTAGAGTACCCCAAAACTTTAGCGTAACTTCCTGTTTCTCCGGAGAGTCATCCGCAAATAAGAATGATGGCACAGATGTATCAAGATATAGTTTGGTCTTTTTCAAAAGTCACACCTCTTAAATAATCTTACCGTATATCTACCGTTCCTTAAAATATAGACAAATATTCCTTTAATCTATAACGTCACCCGAACAGTGTTGGTGGCGGTTCGCATACTGGAATCTCACCAGTAACAGGCAGTATGGTCTCAAGCCGTGCCTTATCAGTAATGACAGGTGACGGCAAGGATCGGGGCAAACCCGACTGCCTGTGTGCTACAGGCACTACTAAGGCTTTATGTGAAACAACTGCCCACTTGCTCCATACATGCCTGCCACGATTTCTCACGGATAGCGGCAGGGTGACATGAAGTTGATTCGGCAATGTCTCATTTAAGCCCAAAAACCTTCTCCCAATAACGAGTGATGAGGCATTATGCCCCGACATCCCGTATCGGTTCATAAATTTATATCTACCGATAACAGAAGTATAAGCAGGATTCACCTCAAATACTTTAATACCGGAATCAACCGCTCTTGCTCTGATAATCGTCTGTATCTGCGTATATGCCAGCGATGATAACATACGGGCATACTTCTTAGACTGTTTTTCGAGAACAGACTTCTTGGCTTGAAAATCAAGTTTTTCTATGACAATTGGTTTTGACTTAGATATTGCAAATGCGATAACTTGTTTTACAACATCTCCGATGACAGCCTGTCGTTGTTCTTTAGTTTTTCCGTATGTCACATAAGGGATAGAGAAATAACTAACAGGATTACCGAACCTATCCGTTTGGGTAACAGCGAGATGGTTAGCGTTTATATCTACTCCGATTACGCCGATATTCTTAAGTGAAATAACAGGAACTTCTGGTAATGCTGCCGATACGAATACTCTCCATCCCTTGTCATCTCTCATAAATCTGTAATTATGAGCCTGCCAATCGGCTTTATTACCCGATAGATTCCTGCCGATAGATGCTGATATATCTTCATGCCCATACTTAAACCGGATATTACCGAGTGTGAGATATTTCTTCGAGGTAGAGAGTGTATCTGGCAGCCGAAGTCTTAATTTGATACTGCCATCGCTATTAACCGTTGCTACACAGGTCTGACATCCTGCTGTTTCGTCTTTAGAACCGATAACAAAGAACTGGTTAGACCGTGCAGCCTGCCAGTCTTTCTTCCATTCTTTGTGATACATATATCCTTTATCTTTAAGATGGAATTGAGCTCGGAAGAGTTTACGAGACCCGAAACATAGACGGGTAGTATCAGAATCCTTATCTGATTTAAGTTTATTAAGTTTTGTTTCTAATATTGTAAGCCTGCGTTTCTTCTGGTGATATTGTGCAGGGTCGGTAATGTCCTCTATCACCTTTTTTGCCCTTTTAATTCGTTTCTCGATATTTGATATAAGTCCTGTGCGATGTTCTTTAATTGATGCAATCTTACCTTTAAGACCTGCCGATATGGAATTGAACTGTCTGGCGGTAATTCCGAATTTCTTAAGAAATTCTCGTTTAAGAACAGTTAAATTATCACCTGATTGTAAACGGGCAAACAATGAACGTTCTGTTCTACCGAAAAGAGATGCGTTTTTGGAAAAGACGTTATCTTCTGCGTCAGTGAGAGATAGACGATGCTGATATGTGCGGTATTGTAATTTCGTATTATTTCTCATTCATTATCTCAATAGCCTTCCGTGCTTTATTGCGGGCAAACCGTTTTCCATAAAGTCTTGCACAGAATGAGGTCAGGACTTGGGTCATATCCTGAACTAAATCGTCTTTAAGTTCAGATTGGTCAACGACAATTATTTTTCTCCCTTGAGCACGAAGTGATGCCTCTATATACTCAAATCCAAACCGCATTAACCTATCTCTATGCTCTACAATAATAGTGGGAGCGGAAGCATCAGAGAGCAGTTTTATAAGTTTTGGTCTATGTCCATTTAGTCCTGAACCAATTTCAGTTACTGCCTTTACGATAGTTGTGTTGTTTTTTATTGCGAATTCAGTTAGTTTCCCAATTTGTGCCTGTAAATCATTTTTCTGGTCTGCACTTGAAACACGAGCATATAAAGCAACACTACCGGGAGATGATACCTCTTTATCGTGTATAATAACTGTGCCTGTCGGCATCTGTTCTGCCGTTACAGGCAGTTTTCCTTCTTTCCACCATCTCCATGCCGTTTTGTATGACACCCCCTGCTGCTTTGCCCAAACACTCAGTTTCATAAACACATATTATCATATTTGGCTATAGGTGTTAATAAAACTGTCAATAGTTTAGAACCCCGTATATCCACACATCCCAACCCGTGGAGAATTAACCACAGGCAAGAGCATGTCTTCACCACA
>JACRGZ010000096.1 GCA_016234155.1 Nitrospirota bacterium
ACTACTCAGCATATTGAATAACTTAATGATAATGAATAACACTAAACAAAAAATGAAAAATGTTTAAGTGTTTTTTGTGTCTCTTTTAGTTCTTTGAGGCAAATTTTCATTATTCATTTCTTGTTATATGTTTTTTTATTTCTTGAGGATCAAAAATAACACCTGCTGAGTAGTTACAAAAATTGATTATAAGACCGGAAGGTAGAGTGCTAATCTTATTATGTTAATAGAAGAAGAAAAAGAGAATATAAATCTTGAGGCGCTTTCAACTGAAGAGCTTATGGGACTGATAGACAGAGACCGTCTCCCGAGGCATATAGCCATAATAATGGATGGAAATGGGAGGTGGGCAAGGAGTCGTGGACTGCCCAGAATTGCAGGTCATAGAGAGGGGATTAAATCGGTCAGGGACGTTGTAACAGGCTGCCGGGAGATAGGGGTAAAGGTGCTCACTATATATGCCTTTTCAGCAGAGAATTGGAAGAGGCCGGAATTTGAGGTAAATGCATTGATGATGTTCCTCGAGGAATACCTGCAGAAGGAGCTCAAGACCCTGATGGATAATAATATACGCTTTATGACAATAGGGCAGACTGATAAACTACCGGGGTCTGTCCAGAGATGGATACAAAAGGTGATGAAAGAGACAGAGAATAACAGTGACATGACATTGAATGTCGCCCTCAGTTACGGCGGCCGCACAGAGATAGTTGATGCCGTAAGGCTCATTGCAAGGGATATAACAGAAGGGAGGTTATTACCTCAGGATATAAATAGCAAGGCATTCTCAGGTTATCTGCATACAAAAGGACTACCTGACCCGGACCTTATGATAAGGACGAGCGGGGAGACCAGGATAAGTAATTTTCTTCTGTGGCAGATTGCTTATACAGAGCTTTACTTTACCAGGACGCTGTGGCCGGATTTCAGGAGGCATAACCTGCTCCTTGCGATCCTTGATTATCAGAACAGGGAGAGGCGCTTTGGCATGGTTGAAGGGGAGATCTCCAGGGCAAACTGATGGGAGGCAAGAGGGTTGTAACCGCTATTGTCCTTATCCCCGTTATTTATTCTGTAGTCAGGTATCTTCCCCCCCTCTATTTCCTGCTCTTTGTTGCTGCCTGGGTGTTAATCGGACAGTATGAGTTTTATAGATTCTACTACAGGGTGTTTAACATCTTTTCCCTCTTAGGTCTTATCTTTGGATTCGCACTTCTACTCTCCTTCTATGCAGAAGAGAATTCTGCCGGTGCGAAAGGGGTAGTATTAACTGCTATAGTCCTTTTAGCGCTGACCGGATTTCTTCTTTTAAAGGCGAACGTTCGTGATGCCCTTACAGGGGTTTCCGTGATAATATTCGGTGTATTATATATGGCGTGGCCGCTTGGGCATCTGATCTCGTTACGGTATCTTATCAATGGTCAACACCTTATATTTTTTATCCTTATCGTTACGTGGGGTGTGGATACAGGGGCTTATTATACAGGCCGGCTCTTTGGCAGGCACAAACTATCGCCTCATATAAGCCCCGGCAAGACCGTAGAGGGTGCAGTTGGAGGGGTTCTATCTGCTGTCGGTGCGGCCTTTTTTGCCGGATGGCTGTTTCTGCCGGAACTTACTGTAAATCATACTCTATTTATGGGCGTGATATTCGGGGTGATAAGCCAGATTGGGGACCTGTCAGAGTCTATGCTGAAACGGAGTGCAGGGGTTAAAGACTCCGGTCATATACTGCCGGCCCATGGGGGTATGCTGGACAGGGTTGACAGCCTTATTTTTACTATACCGGCGTTTTATTATTACATAATCTACTTTATGCCGCAGATCACAAGGGTCCCCGTATGATAAAGAATATCTCTATACTGGGGTCAACAGGTTCAATAGGGTGTAATGCGCTTGAAGTCATCGCTCTGTTCCCTGATAGATTTAGAGTTGCCGGTCTTACGGCTGGTGAGAATATAGATAAATTAGAGACACAGGTAAGACGCTTCAAGCCATCTGTCATCTCTTTAAACAATGAGAAGGCGGCGCGGGCGTTAAAAGAGAGGTGCGGCGCTCTTGATATAGAAATACTATCAGGAGTAGAAGGGCTTATACGGGCTGCAACCCTGCCGGAGGCCGATATAGTGGTATCGGCGATAGCCGGTTCGGCAGGACTTATTCCCACTTTCTCCGCTATCAAGGCCGGTAAGACCGTTGCCCTTGCGAATAAAGAGACGATGGTTATGGCCGGGGAGATCGTAACAAAAGAGGCAGAGGAAAGAGGTGTAAGGATATTGCCTGTAGACAGTGAGCATAGCGCCATATTCCAGGTGATGGAGGGCGGCAGGTGGGAAGATGTTTACAGGATTATCCTGACTGCCTCAGGGGGCCCCTTTCTTAATATACCTTATGAGGAGAGGAAGATGGTAACGGTGGAGGATGCACTAAGGCATCCCAACTGGAATATGGGGACGAAGGTCACTATAGATTCTGCTACGCTTATGAACAAGGGTCTTGAGGTGATAGAGGCAAGGTGGTTGTTTGATGTCTCTATTAACCAGATAGAGGTATTGATACATCCGCAGAGCATAATCCATTCTATGGTAGAATTCAGGGATGGGTCTGTATTGGCCCAGATGGGGGTGCCTGACATGCGGCTTCCAATTGCTTATGCCTTAAGTTATCCGGAGCGCTTAGACCTGATGATGCAGAGGCTTGACCTCACCCAAACAGGTCCACTTACCTTTGAAAGCCCGGATACAAAGATGTTCCCATGCCTCTCATATGCATATGACGCCCTTAAAGAGGGTGGCACAATGCCTGCGGCGCTTAATTCCTCGAATGAGGTTGCTGTAAGGGCATTCCTTGATGGGAGGATCGGATTCCTTGACATAGAGCGGATTGTCGAAGAAACTATGAGCAGGCATACTGTCAGGCGTGCAGGGACGATAGAAGATGTGTTGATGGCGGATAGCTGGGCAAGGGAGGAGGCAGA
>JACRGZ010000015.1 GCA_016234155.1 Nitrospirota bacterium
GAAAATGCCCCTTCAAATCCCCCCTTACCCCATAATCCCCCTAAATCCCCCTTTAAAAAAGGGGGACTTTTACCCCCATAATCCCCCCATCCCCCCTTTAGAAAAGGGGGGTAAGTCCCCCTTTTCTAAAGGGGGGAATTATAAGTCCCCCTTTGAAAAAGGGGGATTAAGGGGGATTTTCATCCTCCTTTGTGAGCCTGCGGCTCATGGATGTTTCACACCACAATGTTTACAAGTTTTTCCTGCACTACAAAGACCTTGCTGGGGACTTTGTCTCCTATGAGGCCATTTATCCTCTCATCTGACAACGCCCGTCTCCTTATTTCTTCTTCCGGGATGCCGGCCGGAATTTTAATCTTGCCCCTTACCTTGCCGTTAATCTGTATGACTATGAGCCTCTCCTCTTCGTGTGCTATCTCCTCATTGTATGATGGCCATTGGAGTTTTAACACAGAAGGCCCATGTCCCAGCATGCCCCACATCTCCTCAGAGATGTGCGGTGCAAAGGGAGAGAGAAGCAGGACAACGTTCTCAAGGGCCTCTTTCATCACGGAGAGGAATAACCTGTCTCCGGTACGCCCTTCAACAGGGATGAGATATATGGCATTAACAAGCTCCATTATAAAGCTTATTGCGGTGTTGAAATGAAATACATCAATATCATCCGTTACTTTTCTAATAGTCTGGTGTACTGATTTCCGGAGATATCTAAGATCAGCAGGTAGTTCTCTATCAACTTCTAAATCTGTCCTGTCTTTTATATTAGTGGATAATTCAGCTACCTTTCTATAAATCCGTGAAAGGAATCTATAGGCGCCCTCTACCCCCCTGTCGCTCCAGTCAAGGTCTCTCTCAGGCGGTGCTGCGAACAGTGCGAATAGCCTTGCCGTATCAGCGCCGTAGGGTTCTATAATATAATCAGGGTCAACGACATTACCCTTGGACTTTGACATCTTTGCGCCGTCTTTGATCACCATACCCTGGGTGAGCAGGTTCCTGAAAGGCTCGTCAACCTGGATAAGGCCAAGGTCCCGCAATACCTTGGTAAAGAACCTGGCATAAAGCAAGTGAAGGACAGCATGCTCTATTCCGCCTATATACTGGTCAACGTTCATCCAGTATGAGACAGACCCTTTTTCAAAGGGGGAGCTGTCTGTCTTTGGTGATGTGTAGCGAAGGAAATACCATGACGAGTCTACAAAGGTGTCCATGGTATCTGTTTCCCTCCGTGCTATTCCGCCACAATTATGGCATTTAGTCTCTACGAACTCCTTAGACTGGAGGAGAGGGGAGCCGCCCTTCCCGGTAAAGGCTACATCTCTGGGGAGTAATACAGGGATGTCATTTTCCGGCACCGGTAAGGTGTCGCATCTCTCACAGTAAATAACTGGTATGGGTGTCCCCCAGTACCGCTGCCTTGAAACCCCCCAGTCCCTTATCCTGTAATTTACCGTCCGCTTACCCAACCCCTCTTTTTCAATATACTCTGCAATCTTATCTATGGCCTCTTTGGAATTGAGATCGCTGAACTGTCCAGAGTTCACAAGCCGGCCCTCTTCTATATATGCCGTTGTCATTGTATCTACAGACACGGTTCCTTCCGCGTTCTGAATTACAACCTTCATGGGGAGATTATACTTCTTTGCAAACTCAAAGTCCCTCTGGTCATGGGTAGGCACCGCCATTATCGCACCTGTCCCGTATTCCATCAGGACAAAGTTTGCCACCCATACCGGCATCTTATCTTTTGTAAGCGGATTTATCGCATATCTACCGGTAAAGATTCCCTCTTTCTCTACATCAACGGCGGTCCGGATAATCCTGTCCTGATGCCTGATGCGCTCTATGAAGTTACGTGCTTCAGTCCCGGTCTCAGTTCCCTTAATAAGATCTTCCACAAGGGGGTGCTCCGGAGCAAGGCTCATAAATGTAGCGCCAAAGATAGTATCAGGTCTGGTCGTGAATATCCTGATAGAGTTATCACTATCCGCAAGCGGGAAGTCCACCTCGACACCCTGACTCTTCCCAATCCAGTTCCTCTGCATTGTCAGCACCCTTTCAGGCCACCCTGAAAGCCTGTCACACCATGACAGGAGCCCTTCTGCATAATCCGTTATCTTAAAAAACCACTGATCAAGCTCTTTTTGCTCAACAGTGAAGTTGCAGCGCCAGCACCTCTCGTCTATAACCTGCTCATTGGCAAGTACCGTCTCGCATGACCCGCACCAGTTTACGCTTGACCTGCGTTTGTATGCAAGACCCCTCTCATACATCTTTAAAAAGAACCACTGGTTCCACTTATAATATGCAGGATCGCATGTTGTGACCTCCCGGTCCCAGTCATATGAAAACCCCATCTTTTTGAGCTGCTCCCTCATGTAGGCAATATTCTCATATGTCCAGACGGCAGGGTGCACACCCTTATCAATTGCGGCATTCTCAGCAGGGAGGCCGAAGGAATCCCACCCCATAGGGTGCAGCACGTTATAGCCGCGCATGGTCTTATAACGCGCTATCACATCCCCGATAGCATAATTCCTTACATGCCCCATATGGATTCTACCCGACGGATATGGAAACATCTCAAGGCAGTAGTATTTGGGCTTGGCTCTGTCCTCTGTTACCTTAAAGGTGCTGTGGTCTTCCCAGTAATGCTGCCACTTGGGTTCTATTTCTTTGTGTTCGTATTTAACAGACATAGCAGGGTATTTTATAACCCTATGAGGAGGGCTGTCAATATGGCGAATTTCAAGAAACTGGTACCGGCTGGATGAGGGGGGTGACGATCCCTTCAAGGGGAGGGACAGAGCTTGCCCCCGAAGTATTTATCGGAGGGTGGGGATGGGATTTTCGAGCGATATGACCGCTTTATATGCCAAGAATCTGATTCGCGGTGAGACTTATATCAGAAAAGTTCTTTGGAGAAACAGCCTGGTCGTGCCTTGCTATTCTCCTGAATTCATAGCCCGCAGGTAACGGTGAAGAGTATATTTCAATACAATTCTCCAGCAGATTTACCAGCCACACCTCCTGAATCTTTGCCTTCGCATACATATGGATCTTTGTCTCTCTATCATACTCAAGGGAGGTATCCGCAACTTCTATTATCAGCAATATATCGTCTCCCTTTGGCAGCTCATCGGAGTAGAAATCCTCTCTGTATTTCAGTAACGTAATATCAGGTTCAGGCTCTGACTGTTCCTGTAATAATTGAATAGGATTCTGCACACTTACTATTACTCGCCTCTGTAGTTTCTGCGTGAGAAGGTCATTGAGGCGATTTACTACGGCTGAATGTCTACTCCCTATGGGTGTCATATCCACAATCCTCCCTTCAATTAGCTCAACCCTGTCATCCTCTCGCAGTATCCCGTCTGAAATAAGGCGATGATATGTCTCAATATCAAACCTGTGTATTAATGTCTCTGTCACCATTTTAAATCCCCCTCTGTGTATTATCAGATACCATAATCTTATAACCGATGTCAAACAATTCCGCTATCCGCGACTTTTCCGGGTTACAACAGAAGTGTTGTAAACTAATAGAATAGGGTCTGCGACAAAAAAGTGGGTACATTCAATCCTTAACCTCCCCTCCCCTTGCGGGAGGGGGGATATAATAGCTTCAAAATTGAGACTACCCACAAATTTGTCGCACACCCCTTCTTCTCTTTTAGTAAATTTACAGGTATAATCGTCTCATCATCATCTGAAGTTTAAATAAAGAGGTTATCTATGCAGACCCTGTTTTCATATTTGTTTGAATTAGATTCGGCAACCCTCGTGGGCCTTTTCGGTGGTACATTAACAACCATTGCCTTCTTCCCGCAGGTTACAAAGACCTGGCAGACACGTTCGGTAAAAGATTTTTCTCTTTCTATGCTTGTCCTTCTTACCACCGGTGTCTTTATATGGATGATCTATGGTTTTATGATCGGCTCCTTACCTCTCATTCTCACGAATATAGTCACATTTATACTGTCAGTTATAATCCTAGTGTTTAAGATTCGGTATAATGGAAATTAATCAAATAACAGAAAAGATAAATGGAATCAAGCGTATTGCGAATAGACTCTAAATTTTCTCTGCGTCTTTGCGTCTCTGCGGTGAACTATTACCTTTTTTGCAAATATCTTTTTTGAAGTAAGAAGCCTTTTATCTCCTCAAGTGACATGGTGTTTAGTACATCCATTGCCGTAAGCCATCCCTTCCTTGCTATACCAACCCCGTAGGATACATTATTAGAGAGGTCATCTATGTGATGGGCATCAGGATTAATGCTGATCTTTACATCTCTTTCCTTCGCATACTTGCAAAAACGCCAGTCAAGGTCAAGCCTGTAGGGGTGTGCATTCAACTCAATTACCACATTCTTTTCTGCCGCAGCGTCTATCACTTTGTACAGGTCTACCTTATACCCTTCCCGCGAGAGCAAGAGCCGGCCTGTAGGATGTCCGAGGATTGTAGTATATGGATTCGACACGGCATTGATTATCCTCTTTGTCATCTCTGTCCCGGTCATATTGAATCTACCGTGCACAGAGGCGATTACAAAGTCAAAGGCGGCAAGTATCCTGTCATCATAATCAAGGGAGCCGTCCGGTAGGATATCGGACTCAATCCCTTTGAATATATGAAAATCCTTCAGCCCATTGTTTAATCTGTCTATCTCCTCATGCTGTCCCCGTATCTTATCCTCTGTAAGGCCGCCGGCATAGTAGGCAGACTTGCTGTGGTCTGCGATACCGATATACTGATAACCCAGATCCTTAGCCACCCTTACAGCCTCCTTGAGTGTCATACTTGCATCGCTGTAAGTTGTATGAACATGGAATATCCCCTTTATATCAGATGTCTCTATAAGTTGCGGCAGATTGCCGTGTTCCGCAGCCTCTATCTCTCCCTTGTCCTCTCTAAGTTCAGGCGGTATGTATGGAAGCCCGAGCGCCTTGAATATCTCCTCCTCATTCGGACACGGCAAGGGCAGTTCTCCTTTAAACAGACCGTATTCATTCAACTTGAGGCCATACTTCTTTGCACGGCTGCGCATTGCCGTATTGTGCCCTGCACTCCCTGTAAAATAGTAAAGGGCAAAAGGGTACTCACTATCCGACACTATCCTTAGGTCTGCATTAATCCCGCTGCTCAGGATCACGCTCGACTTTGTGTCACCTTTTGCTATGATTGACTGGACACCTGAAAGGCTTGTAAAAAAGTCCATAATCATCCCAGCGCCTTTTGACTCTGCACTTGCTACTATGTCTATATCCTTAATCACCTCTTTTTTTCGCCTTATACTGCCGGCAACACTCGCCTGTATTATATACCTGTTTCCCTTCACTGCAGAAAGAAGCCTCTCAGCCTCTGCCGAGGCCACGCTGAAGAGGTGATGCCCCATCCCTTTTTTATAATATTCTATACCTGTAAGTATCTTCTCCTGTGTGGTCTTGCCAAATCCGTGCAGTTCAACAAGCCTGTTCTCCATGCATGCATATTCAAGCTCGCCTACAGTAGATATGCCGATGGCATCATACAGCGCTTTGGCCTTCTTCGGCCCAACGCCGGGTATCTTAATTATCTCTAAGAGACCGGAGGGTATCTCCTTTTTTAACTCTTCATAATATTTGAGTCTTCCGGTATTGTTAAGCTCCACTATCTTTTTATATATACCGGTTCCTATGCCCTTTTGCCCTGAGAGTGTCCCATCCTCAATGGCCTTGTCTAAATCCTCTTCTATGGCCTCCACATTTACTGCTGCGTTATGATACGCCCTGGACTTAAAGGGGTTCTCGCCTTTTAATTCAAGGAGAAGCCCTATCTCTTCCAGTACCCTGCTGACCACAAGCTTGTCCATGGATCTCAATATATTCCAATCAATCGATTTGTGTCAACATCTGCACCTTATATTTTATATCTGTTTATGGTATAACTTGTATGGAGTTACGAACTGATAGAGATAGAATGATAAAGTTAATAAGGAGAGTCTTTACCCTCAAGAGTATCTATACAAAACTCTTTCTCCTATTTTTTATGGTCGGGGTTGTCCCGTTAATACTCGGCAGCTTCTACGCCTATTACAACAGCCGTAATGCACTTCTAAATGCAGCGCTCAAGGAGCATGAGATCGAGGCCACCAACGGCATGAGAAATATTATCACGCTCTTTGTTGAATCAAACGTCAATATACTCCTCACTGCTAAAAATGTTGCCTTTGTCCGTTATTTTGAGGAACCGGATGAGAGAGAGGTGTACAGGAAAGGGCAAAAGGATGCTTTACTCCAGATAATCTCGCTCTTCCCTAATATCATAGAGTCGGTCGGTTTTGCAGATAAGAATGGAAGGGCGCTTACTTACGTCTTTAATGGTAATCTATTGCCCGGAGAAAAGCATATAAATTTCTCCGGACGTACTTTTTTCAAAGAGGCATTGACACTTCAGACAGGAGAGATATACCATGACCTCCCTGAGATTTCTTCGCTCTCAAAGAGGTGGGTTATTTCCAGCGCCACTCCTGTCTTCAGCGGCAACGGGATGTTACATGGCATCTTATATATACAGATTTATCTAGACGGCATTTCACAATTAATCAAGAATATTGCCCACCCTGAGGATATTATACTTGTCGTAGATCATAGAGGCCGTATGATAGCCCATTCGAAGATGCGGACAGGGGAAATACTCCCGGTAGTCATAAAACCTACCGACGATCCATCCTTCCGTTCTGCTATTCGCAGCATGATAACCGGAGAAGGCGGGAGCATGCGGATAATATATGATGGAAAACCCTCTCACATCACTTACAAAAGCATACCAGGAGAAAGACATAACCAGAATATATGGAGCTTAGCTGTAATAACAGATGAGGGGACGATATATGGAGGGGCATCTGCAGGAAAATATCTTGTCTTCGTCCTTGCTGTCTCAGCAGTCCTGTTTGCAATTGCAGGAATCCTTGGAAGATGGGTCTCATCTCCCATCCAGCGGCTCACATCAACCAGTGTGGCGATGAGTCAGGGAGACCTGTCGAGCCGTGTCAATATTGAAAGGGTGGATGAGATAGGCCAGCTCGCCCATGCCTTTAATGAGATGGCGGCTTCCATACAGGCGACTCATGAAGAGCTCCTCAGACTCTCAACAACCGACGGGCTTACAGCCCTTTACAACCACAAGGAATTCCATAAGCGATTAGAAGAAGAGATAAGACGTGCTTCAAGATATGGCTCTGTCCTGTCGCTCCTTATGATAGACATTGACAATTTCAAAAAATTCAATGATACCTATGGCCATCAGGTAGGAGATACAGTCCTTAAGACAATAGGCGCGACAATCCTGAAAGAGATCAGAGGCTCTGATTTTGCCGCCCGGTACGGCGGCGAGGAGATGGCTTTAATCCTCCCTGAGACCGGCGTTGCTGAGGCATTTCTCTTTTCAGAGCGCCTCAGGAAGGATATACAGCAGATGCGGGTGAAGGTCTTGAAGGGTGAAACTGTCTATGTCACGGTGAGCACAGGTATCGCCACATTTCCTGGGGATGCATCCAGCCGTGAGGGCCTGGTAGATGCCGCTGATCAGGCGCTCTACTTTGCCAAGAAAAAGGGGCGTAACAAGACTATCCTGTATGGTGAGACAATAGAATCACTCCTTGAACATAAGCCGGAAAAGGCCGAGGCATTAATAGAAGCAGCCGAGGATTGGATATTTAAAGACCTCTCCACAGCCGTTGAGGCAAGGCTCCCTTTTCACAGGGGGCATTTTGACGCTGTATCCGGTTCAGCCATGAAGATAGCAGAGTTAATACATATGAACAGTGAAGAGAGTAAAGAGCTCCGTATAGCGACCATGCTCTATGAGGTAGGGGCGCTGAATCTCCCGCCCGATATACTGTTGAAACAGGGGGCATTGACTGACGATGAGTGGAAGATTGTAAAGACCCATCCTGAACAAGGTGTCGAACTCCTCAGTAAGGTCCTCAAAATCCACGACATCCTGCCGGCCATACGGCATCACCACGAACACTATGACGGGACAGGCTATCCATTGGGTCTCAAGGGTGAAGAGATCCCTCTGCTTGCACGTATTATCAGCGTGGTTGATGCATATCATGCCATGACGGCAGTCTCCCCCTACAGGAGAAAATTAACCCGCGAGGAAGCGGTTGCAGAACTGAAACGTAACGCAGGCACCCAATTTGATCCCCGGATTGTGGAGGTATTCATCAGGACTCTTCACGAGGAAAAGGTTGATACTGCGGACATCCGGGATGATATAAGCCATGAAGAGGTGGGATAGTATACATACACAGGAGGTTCTTGCAAAAGTCCCCATTTTGTCATTCCCGCAGGGATTCTGAGCGGGAATCTGGTTCTAAGTGCTTGAAAAAGCATATCCGTCCCCGAATGCTTCTATCGGGGATAGAAGATTTCGGGGATGACATAGACTTTTGCAAGAGCCTCACAGAATAAGACTATAGACTGTAGACTATAGACTATAGACAGGTTAGCCATGAAGAGGTTGAATAGTATGCACACATCCATCTACCGGGGTCTGCTGATAATAATAGTCGCTCTTTCGCTGAATTCTATAACAACTGATGCATTGGCATCACAGAAGATAAAGGTAGTTACCACGCTCACGCTGCTTGAGGATTTTGTGAGGAATGTGGGGGGTGAAAGAGTGGAGGTTCAGAGTCTCCTGTCCGGGCTTGAGAGTGAGCATACTTATACGCCAAAACCGAGCGATATAGCAGCGGTCAGAGAGGCACGGGTGCTTGTTGAGGTGGGGCTTGGACTTGAGGTTTGGGTGGAGTCTTTAATAAAGAATGCCTCAAATAAGAATTTAACTGTTGTCACGACATCGAGGGGTATTCCCCTCTTAAGGGGCGAAGAGATGGACACCCTCGGCCGCAGCGGCCATCTCGGCAATCCGCATATCTGGCTTGACCCCGAGAGGGCAAAGAGCATGATACGGCACATTACAGATACACTCTCCGGCATAGATCCGGAGGGGAGGAGTTATTATCTGTCAAATCAAGCCGGCTACTTTAAGAGGATTGATGAAATGCGCAGGGATATAGAAAAAAGGCTGCAATATGTAAAGAACCGGAAGGTTATTACTCATCATCCTGCCTGGCCATATTTCGCCCAGAGGTTTAGTCTGCAGATCGTGGATAATATACAACTGCAGACCGGGACAGAGCCGTCTGCAAGACATATGGCAGATATTATAAACAAGGTGCGAAAAGGGGATATAAAGGTTATAGTATCTGAACCGCAATTAAGTCCAAAGGTACCGAAGGCTATAGCGGATGAGACAGGCGCCAGAATAGTCACACTAACACCGATACCGGGAGGACTTCCCGGGACAGGGTCTTACATAGAGATGATGGAATATAACGGCAGCCGGCTCGCTGAGGCGCTGAAATGACGCGGCTTTTCAGGTGAACCGTCATGAGCCAGGGCTGTGTGCCAAGAGTAAAGCTCAACCCTTATTATGAGGTGAAAGTCCTCTTATGGTAAAAGGTCACAAACCATATAGCTTGGGTAGCGTGGTTAGGGAAACCGAAGCCATGAA
>JACRGZ010000099.1 GCA_016234155.1 Nitrospirota bacterium
AGTTGTGATACGGTACACTGCTCAGTATCACCGGGTTGTTTCGGCTGCCCTAAGAGACTCTCTCCAGTCCTGCATCCGCCAACCTTAGTCGCCTGTGTGAAGTTGGCCTCCGTAATGGGTGAAGTAGAATAGCGTAGATCATAGGACATCACCCTGCCGCTATTTGGGTTATCCAGGTCCTCCACCGGCGCCGGCCATGAAACCATAACGGAAGTGGCAGTCAGATTGCTTGTACTGAGGGGGACGTTGGCCGGCGGTGTGGTATCCCTGCTGTTTATAATAGCCTTTACAGAGTCCACCTGATTAGTGTCCCCTACTGACTGGATATTAAATATTACAGTCTCAGAGGGTGTTGTGAAGGTTGTCGGGGTGATCCTGAACGTAAATGACGGGACTTCTCCGGCGTTATATTTATCAGGCCCGCTATATTTCGGGTATTCTCCAATAAAGACCGCCGGCACCTCACAGGGGTTTGTTGGGGGGCATGTATATGTATTTGTAATCGTTGAGCCGTCGCGTAAGGTAACAGTATCAGTCATGACCACTGAGTCCGGCAGCCAGCCTGCCGGTATAACCGATGAGATAATATAGCTGTCAGCCACATTCCCCTCATTCTGTATGCCAACAACAATGTTACCCGGTACACCTGCCGCTATGTCCTTTGAAGTAAACCCACCTGCACCGGGGACGTTATCCCAATAGATATCATCTCCATGCCCGTTAATAATGCCGTCCACCTTTATAACGGATTCTACTACTACATTGGCAGTGACAGAGTCTCTGGTCCCGGAATCTGAGTAAATATCAAGAATAATGGACACTGTGGCCGGATTACCGATGGGCATAACATTTAATGTATAGGACTGGGTTGAGGCAGGGTCAGGTGGGGATGGTATACCCGGGGTCGGCCATTCCGTTGCAGGGTCTGTTATATCGTAATCCGCGACCCCGTTATTGATATAAACCTTCCAGCCTGTAGGGGGTGTCCCTACCAGTGATAATTTATAGGTGTCTGATACATTCCCCTCATTCTGGATCTTAAGGATATAGGGTATAGTTTGTCCCGGTCTCCCCGACCTTGTAGACGTTCCGCCTTTACCACTGCCGGTGTCATCATACCCGTTACTGCCGTCATTATCAATAATCCCATTAACTTTATAAAGTACATTGACGCTTACCTGGGCCTTGACAGAATCCACCTTACTATAGTCACTTCCGGAATGGATATCTACTATTACATCCTTAGTCGCAGGAGGGGCATTAGGCGATGGTGTAACCTTCAGCGTGTAATTCCTCAAATCCCCAACAATAATCTTATCTGTCAGCACAGGCATCATGTCAGAGGAATACTCCAGTATCCCGTCATTGTTATAATCCTGGCTCCCCTCACTGAGGACAACATCCCAGATACCAGAGACGTCAGAAGGGGTGGTCCATGAAACCTCATAAAAGTCCTCTATACCGGCTGTATTTCCATCGTTCTGGACAGCAATATTGAACCCGACCTGAACTCCTGGTAATGTAGGCTTGAGGAATGATCCGCCACACTTATCCACAGTAGTCCTGCAATCTCCATAGCTGTTATTACCGATAGTTTCTATAATCCCGTCAGGTTTATAGATTGCCTCAACACCCCCATAGCTGACAGTATGTTCTAATAAATACGGGATATCTGTGTAGCTATCAGAAATCAGGAATGCCCTGTATTGAAGCCATTCATCTTTACTGCCATCCCTGTGAACAGGGTTAATCTGATCGCTTCCCCAAGGGTCAGCATAGGTGTCTGTAAACACAGAGCCGGAGGAGTAGCTATAGACGGTAGCAGAATCCAGGGTGATCCTGTTGCTGCTTATTCCTGTAATCTTTTTAACATCAAACTCGCGGGGCCAGTTTGGATTTGAGTAATCAGTAAGTGTGACCCTGCTCCCGGTCGTGAAACCACTTGAGCTTGATACAGTGATCGTAGTTACCCCTGCACCGGCGTTGAAGGTGGTATTGCGGGGCCCAAGCCACGGCCCCCATGCGGCCCCATCTGTCGAAGTCCGTAGCTGGAGGGCAACATCAGCCCCCGCATCCATGCCTTCAGGTTCAGACCATCTCTCCCTGGTAATGATATTTGTTGTATTCTCCGTGTCAAAGGGTGATGACTCAATTCTCTGATAACGTAGCGTGTAGGAATAATCTACCGATACATCATAAAGTACAGGGCTATCAAGGGGATTGGTTGTCAGAGACTCCATGTAAACTTTATATTTGATATACCTGGCCCCGTTATGGTATGAATGGATATTTGTGCCGGAGATGGTGTAATAGCTCCCACTGTCCGGTATACTGTCCCCGTCAGTATCGTCAGGACCTATAAAACTCGTCCATGAAACATTATCCTTGCTGGTTGCTATCTGGATCTTAAGCCCCCCATTTGCCGGGACATCTGCTGTCCAGTGAATAGCAGAAAACACTACACCTCCGGAATCCAACAGAAACGATCCGGATTCGAAAGTCCCTTTATTACCGGTATATGGTGCAGGGGAAATAGCGCCGCCGTCAACTACGTTATCTGGGTTACCTGACGCGATCCTTATTCGCCCGTCTCCACCGCTCCCGCCTTTAGCGTAGCGATAACTCGTCAAAGAGGCCGGTGAGCCGCCACCCACCCCTGCTGCTGAGACCTTGGACAACGATACTGTATTACCACCCACCAGGATGGTTCCTCCACTCCCGCCGCCTCCGCCATCTGCATACTTCTGAAAATAACCATCTCCCCCGTTACTGCCATCTGAAAGGAGTTCCCCGTTTATTATCATTGTGTCTGCGAGAATTTTTATACTCCCCCCGCCACTCCCACCTTTCCCTGATAACCCTGGCGGAGATATATCCTCAATACTCCCTGATGACCCGCCGGAACCGGGATAGGGTACGGCAATGAGGCTATCACCATAGGTGTAGCTGACATTGCCTGTCCCGCTGCTGTTATTAGATCCGGCAGTTGCATATCCGCCGCCTGCCCCGCGGTCCCCCCCGCCACCCGGTCCCTTTCCCGGGAGGCCTGGGCTACTTAATGTTACACTATCCCCACCTGTATAACCCTTCCCGTTCAGGTGGATTAAAGAGGGTCCGGATGGGGTTGAATCAACATTGAGGGTCCCCTTTACCCTTAGATCAAGCCTGCCATAGGCCAATGCATTATCGTAGCTCCGTGCCGGCGTCCCATCCGTCGGGTTTAATAAAGTATCAGTACATGAACGGGTAGCTGGGTTGTTTATCTTGCATATAAGGGAAGGTGAATTATAGAGTCCGCTTGTTGTGGTCCTGTATATCCTGTATCCTGACGCCTCAGATACCGCTGACCATGAGAGTGTCACAGAAGCTGTCCCCGTTGTATCCCAGACAGTTATAGTCATCTGGGGGCCCGGGATAGTCTCAAAACCTGAGGTATCTACAGCAGTAAGGACGTAATAGTACGTATTCCTGGGTAGAGACCCACCTGTAGAGGATGTAGTGGCTGAAGGAACGGGGAGGGAAGAGGTGTTAATGTGGGGCGCCCCGTAGGACGGGGTAGAAACAGTGTCTGTAAAAGAGGTACAGGGATCAGTGGGAGTGATGGTGCAGAGAGAGACAAGAGAAGATGTGGAAAATGAAGTTGATGTGGATCTATATACCCTGTAACCTCCAGCTCCTGCAACTGCATCCCATGAAAGCTGAACGGCATTTGTGCCACTCACTGAAACAGTAACAGTAGAACTCCTTATACTTTCAAGGCCATTCGGGTCTACTGCTGTCGCCACATAATTAAACGTACCATCAGGGCCGTTAACCCCTGAGATTATAGCTGTCCTTAAATTCACAGGATTCGACAATGCCCTGCCGGTCGTAGAAGATACTGAGCCACAATTTATCACATTAACATTTTCGAACTCCATTGGGGTATCAATTAGATATGACCCATCTGAGACATTATTTTCCCATGGCCTCCTTGAAGTATCAGGTGTATATGCCCCTGTATCAGTCCATGTGGCTGCGGTTGTAGTCGCCAGGAATCCGTATGTTTGATTATATGCAACAGGGCGGCCGTAAATTTTGTACCCCGTAGCCCATAGAACTGGGCTCCACGTGATTTTAACAGAGGTGCCGTTTTGGGCAACGGCCTTTGCAAGGGCAACAACAGTCTCTCCATTATCATTATAGGCTGTAATCTTGTAATAATACGTATTGTAGGTGAGTGTGCCACCTGTAATTATAGAAGTAGATACCCCCGGGGAGGTTGACCCGGTATCAGTCCACGAGCTGTTTTCTAATGGTACAGATGCTAAAAACCCATATATCTCCTCCGCACTTGACTTACCACGCCCATATATCCTGTATCCCTCTGCACATGGAGTGGGTGGCCACGAAAGTACTATACTTCGATTCTTGGTAGAGGGGGTATAACTCTTCTTCACAGGGGCAGACTCTCCTTTTCTATTGTATGCAACAACCCTGTAAAAATAGGTGTCAGTCCCAAGACTTCCGGACCCGCCTTCTGAAAGGGTCAGTCCTGTTGGAGTTGATACGGGCCGTGGATGCCAAAGGCCGTCACTACTGTTTACTGCGGTCCTGCCGTCAACTGTCAGACCAAGGTCCTTCCCCGTGCCAAATGAGAGGGGATAATCTGTAAGTTTTAGGCAACGACTGGAGTCGCTGCACTCCATAACATCTATATTATTCTTAGAGACCCAGTTATTAAACCCTGTATCAAGGGGGGTATCTGGAGAAGATGGCAATAAAGAGATATATATTTGCCCTGAGGAAGGTGTTTCAATATAGTCATCCTTATAAGAGAACCAATTCCAGCCTGTCTGGTCAAGTGAGTGTTTGGCTTGTTGTAGAGAAGGCCCGCCAGACCAGTTTGACTGTATCCACTCATAACTTGCTGAATATGCAACTCCACCCCACCAAAAAAAGCAAAGGATACCCCAAATAGTCAGATACTTTGAGATCTTGTCTGTCATTGATGGTCTCGTAAAAAGTCTAAAAACGACTTCTTAATCATTAATAATTTAAACACTGCATACAATATACCAACTTCAGATTATTTGTACTTCATCTTAAACCGTTTCATATATTCGATGGCATATTCAGCATTCCTCTTTTCTCCGGGAATAGACAAGGCCTTCTCCTTTGCAATCTCTAATTCCCTGTATGCCTCATCTATCCGGCCCTGCTGTTCATATATCCTCCCAATGTTTAAGTATGGTAGTGTATAGTCAGGGTTTATAGCAAGGGCCCTCTTGAAATTATATATGGCCGTATCAAGCCTCCCCATCTCCCAGTATGTCATGCCAAGGTTGTTCCATGCCCTGTAGTAGCCCTGGTCTATTTCAATGGTCTTTTTATACTCATAAATAGCAAGTTCGAACAGATTTAGTTTGCTATAGATGCTTCCGAGGGCATAATGAGGATATTTGATGTTTGGCGCCAATTCTATAGCCTTCTGATATTCAACTATTGCGGACCCTATCTCTTTCTTCTGTGCATAGGAGACCCCTAAATTGGCATGCGCCCTCGCCGATAATGGCTCCTTCCGGACTGCATCACTCCAGAGCGTTATATCATCCTTCCATGTTGTGTTACGCCTGATAGTGCCTGCAGCATAAGCTGCCAGGATCAACACTAACAGGAATATTATAATGGTATATGGCATAAAAAGATATCCTTTTCCTGAAAATTTAAGAGACGAAATCCTGCTAAGAAGAGTAGCCAAGATTACCGCAAAACTTATTGCAGCCAGGTAACCGCGGTTCTCCTGTAGTATACTCTCAAGAGGGATAATAGTGGTAGGAGCTAAGACTATAAAAAACCAGAATATAAAAAATGATACCATACGCCATAAGCCATAAGATAAGCCATAAGATAAGATAGAACGGCTATAAATAACCAATATGCCAATAGCCATGATTATTATAAGCAAAAGAGACGATGTTATCACCTCCCAGTTCAACAGAGAATAAGCCTCCGCTATGTGATGTTCTACACTCAAACCAACAGGTAGGGTCAAAAGCTGTAGATATTTTGCCAATACCTTTGTC
>JACRGZ010000097.1 GCA_016234155.1 Nitrospirota bacterium
ACACTAAACAAAAAATGAAAAATGTTTAAGTGTTTTTTTGCGTCTCTTTTAGTTCTTTGAGGCAAATTTTCATTATTCATTTCTTGTTATATGTTTTTTTATTTTCTTGAGGATCAAAAATAACACCTGCTGAGTAGTTACCAAGTTACCAAAATAACCTTAATATGCTTTTTTTGATAGCTGTCTTTACTAAGGAGCCTCCCATGGCCTTCAGCTCCTTTAAGAATATACCGTACTTACTCTCACCCCGGAGGACGTTGAAGTATTTTTCTGCAAGCTCTGTCCTTTCAGTCAGGATGTCATACCATATCCTGGGACAGGCATAGACGAATTGTGAGACCTTCTGGGCAGCCCGGAACTCCGGATAGAACTCTTCACTGACGAACTTGTCATAAGCAGAGAGGTCAGGACTCCCTTTACGTATATTCTCACAGACCACAGAAGACGCAATCTGGGCGCTCCTTATAGCGTAATATATCCCCTCACCAAAAAATGGGTCTACGAGATTTCCCGCATCCCCTGTAAGTATAACTCCGCCTTTTGTCATATTTTGCGGATTCCTGAATATTGGTATGGGATACCCTCTATATTTATAACCGTTAATGTCACCAAGGGCAGGGTGCCCCTTTATAAACTTATCAAAATAGTCCTTTGGCTTCTTAAGAACCCCCTTAAACCCTGCAATACCTACAGATAAGAAACCCTTCTTAGGGAAGGCCCATGCATATCCGTAAGGGATGATACCGAAGTCTATATGGACGTAATTACTGTGTTTTTCAAGGAGTTGATTGTCTGCAGGTATCTCCGCTTCTATGGAGGCAACTATAGTACGCCCTGCATTGGGGCGTATAAATTTTCTTACGATGCCGTTAACCCCATCAGCCCCTACAACATACCTGCAGTTAAAGACCTGATTTCCTGTATAAACCTCATAACCACTCTTACCATGGGAGACACCCTTTACACCTCTTTCTGTGAGCAGCGTTGCGCCGGCCCTTACCGCCTCAGATATCAGATAAAAATCAAGATTATCCCGCATAACCATATGGGCCACCGGGCGGTCTGACAAGATATATGTTCCTTCCTTTTGCCCGTAGCTGAAGTATGCCCCGTTAACTGTAGTATCTACGATCTTTTTTATATCAAGTTCGAGAATGCGGTCTATCTTCAGTGAAAGCCCGCCGCCGCATGGCTTGTATCTCGGGAATTTCTCTTTTTCAAGAATGAGTACGCCAAGTCCGGCCGTGGCAAGCCTGTAAGCCGCTGTAGCCCCGGCAGGACCGCCGCCGACAACTATGACATCATATGTAGACATGAGCGTTTCGCCTGTATAGATACAGCCCGATTCCCGTCAAGAATATCACAACACTTACAGCATGTGGTACAGGGACGAGGTTAAACAATAATAACGAATCTCCCCTGAAGAATTCAAGGAAAAACCTTATTACCCCATATCCCATAAGATATGTTATAAAGAGTTGTCCGTCAAAGGTCACCTTCTTTCTCCCGTACCATAGCCCTGCAAAAAGTATGAGGCTCATTATCATCTCGTATATCTGTGTCGGGTGCAGCGGTATGCCGAGCGGCGCTAATGAATTGGGGTCAGTGAATACGACGCCCCACGGAAAGGTTGTCGGCCTTCCGTAACTACACCCGTTCAGCGTGCATCCGATCCTCCCGATAGCCTGGCTGAGCGCTATAGATGGCGCAAGGACATCAGCGAATCTCCATGCCGGGAACCCCCTCTTCCTGCAGTACCATATGCCTGTAAGGAGGCCGCCGATAAACCCTCCATGGAGTGAGAGACCACCCCTCCAGATGGCGAATATCTCGAGGGGATGCCTTATGAACCAGGAAATATCCGCGAAAATGACATAATACAGCCTTGCCCCCAAAATCGCGGCAATGAGCAGATACGAGAGGAGATCATATACGGCGCCGTGGGGGAACCCCTTTCTCCTCGCCTCTCTATCGCCGATGATAGCCCCCACAATAAATGCGAGGGCTATCATTACCCCGTAGTATCTGATTTCTATGTGACCTATTTTAAAGAATATGGGATGCATAATTTGTGGCTGTCCTATTACTAATGAGGGTTCAAGGATTCAAGGGGTCAAGTGATATTAATTCACTTGAATCCTCGACCCCTCGACCCCTTGAACCCTCCTCACAAATCCACACTCCACCCTATGCCATACCGCTGGAACCAGGAGGTGAGAAGTGTGAGAGAGTCTGTAAATATAATCACCCCTATTATTATGAGGAAGGCGCCGCTCACAACGGTTATCCACTTCATATGCCTCGAGATAAT
>JACRGZ010000098.1 GCA_016234155.1 Nitrospirota bacterium
CCGCCAAACCAGCGGGCGGCGATACGCCCGTTATCTTCACGGTTCCACGGGCAACCCCACCGCTCTACCTGAATAACCTCTTTTGACGCATCACGGACAAATGCCTCTACTGCATCCTGGTCAGCAAGGTAGTCACTCCCCTTGATTGTATCGTATGCATGCAAATCATGGGTGTCGTCTTCTTTCAATACGGCTGCACATCCGCCCTCTGCCGCTACAGTGTGGCTACGCATAGGGTAGACCTTGGAAACGACTGCAGTCTTCAAAGAAGGATGGGAATGGGCAATAGCAATGGCGGCCCGAAGTCCGGCCCCGCCACCGCCTATGATAAGGATGTCGTGAGATAAAGCTTCCATTTACTCTTCTATAACCTTCACCTGCACCTTCCTCTCCCTCGGCCCGTCAAACTCGCAGAAGAATATTGATTGCCACGTCCCAAGGAGGGGTTCGCCTTTGTCTATCATTATATGCACTGAGGAACCAACGATGCCTGTCTTGATATGCGCAGCAGAATTCCCTTCAGCATGAAGATAATCACTTTCAAGGGGAATTAACTCATCCAGCTTGTCAATAAAGTCCCTCATCACGTCAGGATCCGCCCCTTCATTTATTGTAATTCCTGCTGTGGTATGAGGAACAAATATTGTACATATTCCTTCTCTGACGCCGAGGTCATATATCACCCCCCTGACCTCTTTGGTTATATCCACTGTTTCAATCCTCTTTTTCGTCTTAACAGTGAGAATTCTAATCATATATTCATAATGTTACACCTGTCAAGATTTTTTTTCAGCAATTCTTTTGCTTTTGCTTTTTCATTGCATACCTCCCCTTCATTTGCTAATATTAAAGCGTCATGCGATATGGAACCTGCCCACACTGCGGGGCTGCAATTCAGCCCAGGAATCCCTTCCCTACGGTTGACATTATCATAGAACTCGAGGACAAGGGAATTGTGCTGATCAAGCGGAAAAATCCGCCTTATGGATGGGCCATCCCAGGGGGTTTTGTTGATTACGGGGAATCTATTGAAGATGCGGCTATGCGTGAGGCATTGGAAGAGACCTCGCTGAAAGTGGAGCTTATAAGGCAGTTCCATGTATATTCTGCACCTGACCGCGACCCCAGGCTGCATGCGATTGCTACTGTCTTTATCGCACGCGCCGGCGGGACTCCAAGGGCAGCGGATGATGCAAAAGAGGCGGAGGTATTTACAAAAGATACCCTGCCTGATGGGATAGCCTTCGATCATAAAAAGATACTGCATGATTATTTTAGCAAAAGGTACTGAAAGTGGTGGGCATTGCCCAACCTATGGTACACAGCCAAAGGCTCATAGGCATTTCATGTTGTCAAAGGCCATATTCAGCAGCTTTTCTATGTCAAGCCTTTTCTCCACCCTTTCTATTTCTCTTATAGTAGTCCGCACAGCGGGGTTTTTAGGGATAAACATCTGGCAGCAATCCTGATCAGGGATGATGGATATATCATATGTGCCGAGCTTCTTTGCCTGATCCATTATCTCCCCTTTATCCATCCCTATAAGCGGCCGTATTACAGGCAGTCCTGCTGCATTCTCAATAGTGGCGATATTTTCAAGTGTCTGTGATGCCACCTGACCGATACTCTCGCCTGTCACAAGCGCCAGGGCACCAACTTCACACGCAATCCGCTCTGCAAGCCGTAACATCATGCGCCTGTATAAGACAACCCTGTATCTTGCAGGCACGCTTAACACTATTTCCTTCTGTACGTCACCAAAGGATATAAGATACAGTTTAGAAGGATGCTGATATTGATTTAATATCTCTGTTATATCCTGAACCTTTTCCTGCGATGCCTTGCTTAAATACGGGTAGCTGTGAAAATGGACAAATACCACAGAACATCCGCGCCTCATCACCCGGTATGCTGCAACAGGTGAATCAATACCGCCTGAGAGGAGGCAGACCACCTTTCCGCTTGTCCCCACGGGAAGGCCGTTGAGACCCGGAGGTTTTTCAGTATAGAAGTACGCATCACCTGACAGTATCTCTATAAAAATAGTGAGCCCCGGGCTGGTTAAGTTAACCTTAGCCCCTGTTGATTCCTTTATGTGGGCGCCGACTATTCTGTCTACATCCATTGATGTCAGTGGGTATGCCTTATAAGCCCTTTTGGTTGATATCCTGAAACTCGTAAATTCTTTATCTTTGATATACTGGTGAATCTCTCGTTTGAGGATTTCTACATCACTGGAGACCTTTCGCGCAATAGAAAAATTAGCTATCCCAAAGACCTTGGAAAGTTGTGCAGCGATCTGAACCTCCTCTGCATCCGGCATCAGATCTAAAATAATCCTCCCATCCTTTTCTCTGACCTGTTTAACACCAAGTCCTTCTGTGGTGTATTTAATATTTTCTATCAATTTACGGACAAATATATACCTGTTTTTCCCTTTAAGCGCTATCTCCTGGTAGTGGATTATGATGTGCTTAATATTTTCCCTTAGTCAGGATTCGAGGATTAACCACTTGAACCCTTGACCCCTTGAACCCTTCTCATTTATACTGTATTTAAGAAGGAGGTTATTGATGAACACGATCTGTCCTTTTATGAGCACTGCTGCTGAAGAAGTTTTATGCAAAGAAAATTGTGCCCTCTACGTAGCGGGGCAGGGTAAAAACTGCGTATTATCAAGGCTGCCTATTTATTATAATCAGACAAGGGAGGCTATTACTGTTATTTCAAACAGGATGGATGCACTCCTCGCACTCAGTAAAAATAAAGTATAAGAGGCTCTTGCAAAAGTCTATGTCATCCCCGAAATCTTCTATCCGTCCCCGAGTGCTTCTATCGGGGATAGAAACATTCGGGGACGGATATGATTTTTTGTAATAATACAATAGATTCCCGCTTAAAGCATGCGGGAATGACAGCATTTTTAGACTTTTGCAAGAGCCTCATAAATCAGAAGATCTTTCTTAAGATTATCGTCTCATCTCTCCTAAAGCCTGTAGAGATGATATCAACCTCTACGCCTATTAAATCCTTTATCCGCTCAATATATTTTTTTGCATTTAGTGGTAACTCTTCATATTTTGAAATTCCGGAAGTGGACACCTTCCACCCCTCTATTGATTCTAATACAGGTTCACATCCCTCTAATACCTTTAATTCAGAGGGCATCTCGCTATATATCTTCCCCTCAAAGCTGTATCCGGTACATATCTTAATCTCATCGAGATCATCAAGTACGTCTAACTTAGTTATAGCCATTCCTGTAAACCCGTTTACCCTTGCCGCATAACGTGTTGCAAGGACATCAAACCACCCGCACCTTCTTGGCCTGCCGGTTGTTGCGCCGTACTCTCTTCCCTTGTCTCTCAGAAACTCACCTGTCGCGTCTTTAAGCTCTGTCGGGAATGGCCCGCTCCCAACCCTTGTTGTATATGCCTTTACTACACCCACCACTTTGTTTATTTCTGTTGGGCCTACACCGGACCCTGTACAGGCGCCGCCTGCTGTAGCATTAGACGATGTTACATAGGGATAAGTGCCATGGTCAACATCGAGATGCGTCCCCTGGGCGCCCTCAAAAAGTATATTCTTCCCTTCGGCTAATGCCTGATTTAACAGGACTGATGTATCGCCGGCAAAATCTCTCAACCTTGCTGCATAGCCTGTGTATTCTTTGTAGACCTCATCAAGCACAAATCCCTTAACACCGTATAGCCTTTCAAGGAAGTAATTCATCTCCTGTATATTGATCATCAATTTTTCCATCAAAATCTCTTCATCCAGGATATCCACAACCCTGATCCCCACCCTCGCCATCTTATCGGCATAAGTGGGACCTATTCCCCGTCCTGTTGTGCCTATTCTAAGGGAGCCTTTCTGTTTCTCGCTCTCTTTCTCAATGGCACGGTGATAAGGCATTATAATATGGGCCCTTCCGCTTATAAAAAGATTATCCTTTACCTCTATCCCCTTTTCCCGAAGGCCGTCTATCTCAGTCAACAGTGCATGAGGGTCTATGACTACGCCATTCCCTATAACACACTTTTTCCCCGGACGGAGTATCCCGGAAGGAATAAGGTGGAGTATAAACTCCTCATCCCCTATAACAACCGTGTGACCTGCATTATGTCCACCCTGATAGCGGACAATATAGTCTGCATCTTCGGTCAGGAGGTCAACAATCTTCCCCTTTCCCTCATCACCCCACTGGGCGCCGGTAATAACTACAGTTGACATATTGTTACCCTTAATAGTTCACCGCAGAGACGCAAAGACGCAGAGAAATTCTGTTATTTGATTAATTCCCATACTCAGCGCCTTTGCGTCTCTGCGGTTAGCTGAACTTTTACCTTTTTATTAAAACGGGCTAATAGCCATATACCCCTCAGGGATAGAAAATAACGAGGGTTCTATAGCATCACTCTTAATATCCAAATACTCGATTATTCTTTTATTGTTGTCCTGGAGTTCAATCTCATATTTAACAGGCATCTCTTGAAGGCCATCAGCCCTCCAGACGGTGTATTGCTCCAGCACCTGCTCCTCCTTTTCCTTCCCCTTCTCCTTACCGCCTTTACGGATAACCTTCACTTCATATATGGTCGTGTGATGCCCCTGGATTGTCTCCTCACCTTTCTTTGTCTTTACTACCTTAACATCTTTATCGTCTGCATATCTCTTCTCCGGATCCGGCTCAAACATTATCACTTCTTTTTCAATCCCTATATCCTGTTCCATGTATAACTTCACATTCAGCATGATGGTATATAACTTTTTCTTCTTAAAATCATATATCCTGATCCCCGGATTACCCTCTATGCCGGCGGACTCCTCCTCTATCCTTACACTATCCCCTTCTGAAAAGAATCTCTGTTGCACTAAGACATCTTCTTTGTCTTTAGTTATTACTTTGATCTTTTTCAGAAAAGATACGCCTGCATATGCAGAATCTGCCAGGAAAATAGAGAGGAGCATTATCATTAATATTGTTTTGCGGATGATAAATTCACCCCCACCCTTACCCTCCCCCTTCAAGGGGGAGGGGATTATAAAGTTACACATGGCACATATGCCAAGTTGACGCTCAAAAATGTCCACACCCACTTCGTGGGTACCCGAAGGAAGGACAAGGATTTGAGCCGAGGCGTACTTTTTCGTACGTTGAGGCTCAAATCCTTGTCCTGACGCCGCACGACCCGTTGCAATGCCTTCGGCGCAACGGGTGCCCCGCATTTTTCAGCGTCAACTAACATGGAATCTGAAATATATCACATCCCCTTCCTGGATCACATACTCTTTCCCCTCAAGGCGCAAAAGTCCTTTCTCTTTCACTGCGTGAGGGGAACCGAGGGTATCGAGATCATTTAAAGACATAACCTCTGCCCTGATGAATCCGCGCTCGATATCTGAGTGTATCTTTCCGGCTGCCTGCGGGGCCTTTGTCCCCTTGAGTACCGTCCATGCCCTCACCTCCCGCTCGCCGGCTGTAAAAAAGGTTATAAGATCCAAAAGAGTATATCCGGCACGGATTAATTTGAACAGGCCGGGCTCTGAAAGCCCCATCTCCGCCAAGAAGGCCTCATGTTCCTCAAGCGGCATTGTGGATAACTCATCTTCTATCTTACCACAGATAGTAACAACCATTGCACCCTCTTTTGCAGCTATATCTCCTATCTGACGCACATAGTCATTGCCTCCTGCCATCTCTTCCTCACTAACATTGGCGACATAAAGGACAGGTTTTGTCGTCAGCAGGTGCAACTCGTTCAGGATTTTCTGCCCTTCGGCAGAATAATTCAGCCACCGGAGAAGCTTCCCCTCTGAGAGTTGCTTTCTGAGCATAGCAAGGAAATCTCCTTCGGTTTTTGCATTCCTGTCCCCTGTCTTTATCTGTTTCTCAACCCTCTGTATCCTCTTATTTATTGTCTCTATATCCGCAAGGGCAAGTTCAATCTCTATTATCTCTATATCACGGCGAGGGTCAACATTGCTATATATGTGGACAACATCCGGTTCTTCAAAACATCTCACAACGTGGGCAATGGCATCTACTTCCCTTATATGGCCGAGAAACTTATTGCCAAGACCCTCCCCTGTGGAAGCCCCCTTGACAAGCCCTGCAATATCCACAAACTCCATGGTGGTCGGCGTAACAGTCTCAGGTCTGAATATCTCCGATAGTCTTTTTAACCGGGTGTCAGGAACAGCAACCACACCGACATTCTGGTCTATCGTGCAAAAGGGGTAATTTGCCACCTGTGCACCTGCAGACGTCAGGGCATTGAATATGGTAGACTTCCCGACATTAGGAAGACCGACTATGCCGCAATTGAATCCCATAAAACTCCTGTAAAAATAAAAGGGGCATTCCGCGTCCCCTTTTCAAATCCCCCCTCCCCCCCCTTTTCTAAAGGGGGGAAAGTAATTTCCCCATTTAATATAGGGGCAACTGATTTCCCCCTTTGAAAAAGGGGGATTAAGGGGGATTTTCATTGTCCCTTGTAAATCGAGACTGTCTAACCTATCAACAGCGGGGCAATAACCAATGATACTATTGCCATCAGTTTGATCAATATATTCATTGCAGGTCCTGATGTGTCCTTACAGGGATCACCGACCGTATCACCAACCACTGCAGCCTTATGCGCATCAGAACCCTTTCCCCCATGGTGTCCATGCTCTATATATTTCTTTGCATTATCCCATACCCCGCCCGCGTTTGCCAGCATAAGGGCCATAGGAACACCAACAACAGTAGCGCCGGCAAGGAAACCTCCAATCGCATGGGGCCCCATAAGAAAACCTACAAATATCGGGGCAATGACTGCCAGCACACCCGGTATTATCATCTCTTTTAGTGCCGCTGTTGTGCTAATCTCGACACACCGGACTACATCAGGCTCTGCCTTGCCCTCCATAAGACCTTTTATCTCACGGAACTGGCGTCTCACCTCATCCACCATCTTGCCTGCGGCCTTACCAACAGAAGCCATTGTAAGCGCTACGATAAGGAATGGTACGGTCCCGCCAAGAAGTACTCCCATAACTACATTGGCTTCAGTCAATGATATAACTGTGATTTTTGCTGCCTGCGAATAGGCTGCAAAAAGGGCAAGGGCAGTAAGTGCGGCAGAACCTATTGCAAAGCCTTTACCGATAGCCGCCGTAGTATTACCCAGCGCATCCAGACTGTCTGTTATCGCCCTCGTCTCTTTACCCAGACCGCTCATCTCAGATATACCGCCTGCATTATCCGCTATGGGACCATAGGCATCTACTGACATCGTAATCCCTATTGTAGCAAGCATGCCTACCGCTGCTATACTTATTCCGTACAAGCCGGCAAAATAATTGGATATATAGATACCTAATATAATAGCGATCATGGGAAGGACTACGCTCTCCATTCCCACTGCAAGTCCCGTAATAATATTAGTTGCAGCGCCTGTGGTCGAGGCATTTGCGGTCCTTGCCACCGGTGATGCAGAGGTATACCACTCAG
>JACRGZ010000102.1 GCA_016234155.1 Nitrospirota bacterium
ATTAGGTATAAAAATGGGCCTTGTCCGGCAGTGCAATTCTAAGTTAACTTCATACTGCATCCTTGGGAGCATAAGAGAAGTTATAGAGCATATCACATTAAACCGACGAGAGAAACAGGATATAAATATAGTCGTTGAAGAGCTGATAAGTTTCGGCCTCTTTGGCCTTAAAAACCCCAAACTACCACTCGATATTGTTCTGCAATAAATTCACGCCAGAACTACTTTAAAAAATTCTTGACTTTTATATAAAATCGTCATAGACTGACATGTCAGTCTATTGGGTGAATGAGTGAATGAGCATCTCTTCATAGGCCTTGATGTCGGTTCGACCACAGTAAAGGCTGTAGTCATAGATCCTGTCACGGATAAGATTCTCTGGTATGACTATCAGCGGCACGAGACAAGACAACTCCACAAGCTTCTCGAATTTCTCCGCTCAATAGAAAATGAATTTAAAGGCCAATCAGAGCGGTTCCGGGTATTTATTACGGGGAGCGGCGGCAGGACAGCAGCCGATTTTATAGGCGCCAGGTTTGTGCAGGAGGTCAACGCTCTCTCTCTTGCGGTAGAAAGGTTCCATCCTGATGCCGGTTCTGTCATAGAACTGGGCGGCCAGGATGCAAAGATTATTATATGGGTTGATGATAATAACGGGGGTAATAAGAGAAAGCTCTCCAGCATGAACGACAAATGCGCCGGCGGGACAGGCGCCGTTATTGACAAGATAGCAGCCAAACTTAATATTTCTCAAAAAGATATGAATACCCTCCGGTATAATGGTATCAGGCTCCACCCTGTCGCCGGAAAGTGCGGGGTTTTTGCAGAGACAGATATAAACAGTCTGCAAAAACAGGGAATCCACCCGGAAGAGCTGATGGCCTCACTGTTTGAGGCCATTGTGCAGCAGAATTTAAGCGTCCTCACAAGAGGGAATACCTTAAGACCGCATGTACTTCTCTTAGGCGGCCCGAATGCCTTCATATCTGCACTGCAGGAGGCATGGCAATTCCATATCCCTAAGATGTGGGAAGAGAGAGGGATACAGCTCCCCGGCGGCGCTAATGCAGAAGAGCTGATATACGTACCATCAAACGCCCTGTATTATGCGGCGATCGGGGCAGTGATTTATGGAAAGGGCGAAGATGATACAGTAGGGAGGTATAAGGGGACAAAGGAATTGGAGGATTATCTCTCATCCGGAGATAAGAAATCCCATGCAAGATCAACCACCGGACTTGCAGGGGGCAACGAAGAGCTTGAGAGGTTTTTGATGGAATTTAATAAAGAACCATTCATCCCTCCGGATATTTCTCCGGGAGAAGTAGTTCATGCTTACATAGGTATAGATGGAGGGTCTACCTCCACTAAAGGTGTACTTCTCAACAGAGAAGGTGAACTGCTTGCAAGGGCATACAGACTCTCTAAGGGGAATCCAATTAACGATACCAAGGCGATTCTAAAAGATCTGAGGGGACAGATAGAATCAAAAGGTGCACACCTTGAGGTATCAGGTGCGGGCACGACAGGATATGCTAAGGATATGCTCAAGGAGTGCTTCAATGCAGACGTGGCCCTTGTTGAGACTGTGGCTCATACCAAGTCCGCCCTCTATTATTTCGACGATGTGGATGTAATTGTTGATGTCGGGGGACAGGATATAAAGGTAATATTTCTCAAAGATGGAAAAGTAAGAGACTTTAAGCTTAATACCCAGTGCTCGGCTGGGAATGGATACTTTCTGCAGAATACTGCCGAAAGGTTTGGGTTTGATATCACTGAGTATGCTGAAAGGGCATTTAAGGCAACGCGCATGCCCCTTTTCCACTATGGATGTGCGGTCTTCCTTGAATCGGACATAGTCAATTTCCAGCAGCAGGGGTGGGATAGGGAAGATATTATGGCCGGGCTCGCACATGTCCTCCCAAAGAATATATGGCTATATGTGGTGCAGGAACCAAACCTGCGCAGGCTCGGAAAGACATTTATTCTCCAGGGCGGGACACAGCACAACCTTGCAGCGGTCAAGGCACAGTATGACTTTATAAAATCGAGGGTGCCGGAGGCAGTTATATATGTCCATAAATACACCGGGGAGAGCGGCGCCATAGGCGCGGCGCTCGAGGCGATACGGGTAGTCGGAGATGGGACGACAAGTTTTATCGGGCTTGATGCGGCAGAGGGGATAAACTTTACTGCATTGAGGGATAAATCCACAAGGTGCAGCTTCTGTCAGAATAATTGTCAGAGGACATTTATAGATATTGCGGCACAATCCTCTCAACACTCCAAGCGCTATATTATTGCCACCTGCGAGAAGGGGACGGCAGAAGATATTAAAGATGTGCAGGTAATCAAAAAAAGGGCTGACGCCCTTAAAAAGATGTATCCTGACATCTCCGAGATCGCGGCAAAAGAAGTCTTCGCCGGCAGAATTTCACTCAACACTCAACACTCAACACTCAACACTCTAAAAATAGGCCTTCCCCGTGCACTTAGCATGTACTCCGTCGCCCCATTTTTCATAGCCTACTTTGAGAAAACAGGCGTACCGTATAAAAATCTCATCTTTTCTGACTACACGGATGAAAAGATGTATAAGGAGGGATCACGGCGCGGTGCGATAGATGGCTGTTTCCCGAGTAAGGTGGCGCTCTCCCATACCCACAATCTTCTCTACAATAAGAAGATCAGGCCTGATGTGATATTCTTCCCTATATTACTCAGTCTCCCCTCTGAGATTAAAGAGGCTGTGGCAAGCAAGTCCTGTCCCACTGTCGCTGCAACACCTGAGGTTGTAAAGGCCGCCTTTACAAAGGAGGAAGACCTCTTCCTAAAACATGGCGTCCGGCTCCTCGTCCCACATCTCAATATGGCAGAACCGGAGCTGTTTGAGCGGCAGATGTATCAATTTGGCTCAAATCTATTCGGTATAAGCAAGAAAGAAAATAGCGGGGCTGTAGATGCCGGCTTTAATGCCCTGGCAGAATATGTGAATAGCCTCAGAAAAAGGGGGAAGGAAGTCCTTACGAGAATAGAAGAGGAGGGGAAGGTGGGGGTCGTGGTACTCGGCAGGCCATATCATAATGACCCGGGGTTGAACCATGAAATACTCGCGGAGATCCAGAGATACGGCTATCCGATCTTTACACTTGATTCATTACCGGTTGATGATGAATCAATAGACAGACTTTTTGGCGATGAGATACGGCGCGGAGAGATAGCCCATCCAATGGAGATAACAGATGTCTGGAAGAACTCATACAACGAGAACACAAACAAGAAATTATGGGGGACAAAGTATGTTGCAAGGCATCCCAATCTTGTGGCTGTTGATCTCTCCAACTTCAGATGCGGTCACGACTCCCCAACATATGCAGTAGTAGAAGAGATACTGTCCGCTACCCGGACGCCATTTTTCACATTCCACGATATAGACGAAAACAGACCAACAGGGTCTATCAAGATAAGGGTGGAGACCATACACTACTTTTTGCAGAGATATGAAGAGGAAATAAAATTTCCCCTAATCCCCCTTAATCCCCCTTTAATAAAGGGGGAAAAAGAGGGATTACAGATAATAAAGGGGGAAAAAGGGGGATTACAGAGGGGATTATTACTGGAGGCGATTGCATGCACCCATCAGCCACTCTAACCACTCCACATTACAAGAGACCGTCCGAGAGGCTCTTAACAAAAGAAGAGCGCAATTCTACCACCCTGCTCTTTGGGGGACTTACTTATACACATGACTATCTGATTGAAGGGGCGCTAAGAGGGCTCGGATATAATGCCAGATGCCTGCCTGTCCCTGACAATAACTCCCTCGCAATCGGGAGGGAGTACGGTAACCGCGGACAGTGTAATCCGACATATTATACGGTCGGAAATCTCATAAAATATCTCCAACACCTCAAAGAGAACGGCGAAGAAAATATCGGGGAGAGATATGCCTTTATTACCGCCGGCTCATGCGGGCCGTGCAGGTTCGGGATGTATGAAGCCGAGTATAGAAAGGCGCTGCGGGATGCAGGATTTCCGGGCTTCAGGATCCTTTTACTCCAGCAATCAGGCAGCCTTAATCAGGGCAGCGAGTCAGGCATAGAACTGACGCCAAGGTTCTTTATAACCCTCCTCAAGGCCCTCATGGCCGGTGATATGATCAATGAGCTTGGTTACAAGATCCGGCCTTACGAGACTGAGTCCGGTGAGACAGACAGGTGCATCAAGGAGGGACGTGATATCCTGTACACAGCCCTTAAAGAAAAGACCCCTCTCCGTAAAGGGTTAAGAAGGGTCAATGGGCTCTTTTCCTCCATCCATGTTGATTATTCACGTATAAAACCTAAGGTAAAGATAACAGGTGAGTTCTGGGCTATGACAACAGAGGGTGAAGGGAATTATCAGCTTCAGCGATGGCTTGAATCTGAAGGGGCAGAGGTCATTGTAGAGCCGGTGAGTAACTGGATTACCTACATATTCTGGGAACATATAGAGCGCGCAAGAGAACGTATGCGTGTTAAAAAGGGATCTGTGAAGGTAATTATAGGGTTAAAGATTGCAAACCTCATCTTCAATTCCTACTATAATGTCTACAGGGCTGCACTGAATTTCAGGCCGGAACCGCTTCCATCCCAGCAGAAGATAGCCGACTATGCCAGAGATTATTACAACCCCTATATCTCCGGCGGAGAGGGGCATATGGAGATCGGGAAACATATAATGTACTTTCTCAGGAAAAAGGCTCATCTTGTTGTCTCTGTGAAACCCTTCGGGTGCATGCCGAGTACACAGAGTGACGGTGTGCAGGCAAAGGTAGTGACAGACCTGAGGGACAGCCTTTTTGCATCCATAGAGACATCAGGGGACAGCGATGTCAATGTAAAAAGCCGCGTTCAGATGAAGCTGTATGAGGCGAAGGAACGGGCAAAGAAAGAGGTCATGGGGATACTTGATAAACATGGTCTGACAATGAAGCAGGTTGAAGAGTGCAGCCGGAAAAACCCACTCTCAGGGATGGTTAAGTTACCCCACTGTTATACAAGCGCCGCAGGGAATTTTATTCATATGATGGGTAAAAGTTCAGCTAACCGCAGAGACGCAGAGGCGCTGAGTATGAAAATTAATCAAATAACAGAAAAGATAAAGCGTATTGCCAATAGACTCTAAATTTTCTCTGCGTCTTTGCGTCTCTGCGGTGAACTATTACTATGAAGGCAAGGAAGATCACCGCCACCGCCCTATCTTAAGGTAAATCCCGAGATTCGCATCGGGCTCTATCCTCGGCGCAATGAGCCCCTTACACGAAGTCATGATCGTCTGCACCCCGGGGCCATGACCGGCCAGGTGACTGTCAGTATGTATTACAATACCGACCGTTACAGCGCCCTTTCTATATGTCCAGCCATAGCTTGAGTCATGGTCCTGTATAGCTACAAAATCTCCCAGTCTCAGCCTGTCAAGTTTATATTTTTTTATAGCCTCACTGTCTGATGTCTGTATATCATAGTCACCTTTATATACATCGTTATGACCTAACCCTGACCCCATCAGCATACCCGGCACTATAGCCGTCACCGGGACATCAATCTTGCCATCAGCAGCGGCAACTATCCCCATCTTCTTTAATACGGCCGGGTCGAGACTGAAGATCTTTATCTCCGGATAGTCAATCAGTGAAAGTCCCTGACCATAGGCACGTATGAGCGCCTTGTCGTCCTGGGTAAACTTCTCAAGCGCCGCATCATCAAAGTCTGCGATAACGTGCTCCACACCTCCATGATGGCCTGTCACAACCCCCCTTGCACCCTTTGCATCACCTGATATAACTATAGCCTCATTGCCGATACATGAAAATGTATTGAATGCCCTGTTGGGGTCCTTGTTTGGCTCCTTCGGATCACTGCTCAAAGAGACACACGGCTCTATATGATCCCCTGCGAGGCCAAAGACGGGATCGCCGACCTTGACATTGTATGTTATCCCGCCTACACTCGGCAGCAATAGACTCTCGCCTCTGCTTGTAAGTTCCCAGCCATAGCACTTGGGATATACCACACCACCCTGGACGGCAAATTTAATAAGCCTGTCTTCGTTTATCCTTATATTCATAAGTCCTCCTGTACCTCTGGACAGACCTAAAGGTCTGTCCCTACGCCTCTCCCATAGGGGTCCAGGATTCAAGGGGTCAAGGGGTCAAGTAGAAACATCAGAGGCTCTTGCAAAAGTATAAAAATGTTGTCATTCCCGCATGGTTTTAGCGGGAATCTAGTGTTTTATTACAGAAAATCATATCCGTCCCCGAGTGTTTCTATCGGGGATAGAAGATTTCGGGGATGACACAGACTTTTG
>JACRGZ010000100.1 GCA_016234155.1 Nitrospirota bacterium
AAGGGGAGGGCGAAAGAAGCATCTTAATCACCCCCACCCTCACCCTCCCCCGTCAAAGGGGGAGGGAAATACAAGGAAACCCCACAGCAGAGACTGTGGGGTATTGAAAATTTAATAAACCAGCAGGGCACCGGAATGGCATCCAGATTAACTGAGTTATCTGTAGAAAGACCCCGAAGCGTTATAGCTGTTGTCATAATATTGACATTGCTCTTCCTTGTGCAATTTCCAAAGATAATTATTGATACAGACCCCAAGAATATGCTGCCGGCTGCCTCCCCCGTCAGGGTATATAACGACCGGATGGAATCACTCTTTGCCCTGCACAAGGATATGATAGCCCTTGGGATTGTAAATCAGGATGGCATATTCAATGAGGCCACTCTTGAGCGTGTAGCACGGTTTACCGGTGAAATTACAAAGATAAAGGGGGTTGTCGTACAGGATGTCATGAGCCTGACCACAGTGGACAATGTCCTCTCTGAAAATGGCCGGCTCATAGTACACCCGGTAATGGACCATGTACCGAAGTCAGTTGCGGAAACAGAAGCCCTACAGAAGGAGATATACGATAATCCAATGCTTATTGGTAGGTTGGTCTCGGAGGATAAGACCACCACTGCGATCTATATCCCACTCGAAGAAGGTGCAGATGCAAAGGTGATCGCAGATAAAATAAGGGCCCTAGTGAAAAAAGAAAAAGGAGAAAAGGAGCAAGGAGAAAAGGAAAAAGGGGATGATAAATACTATGTGGCCGGGGACCCTGTCGCCAGGGACACATTCGGACACAACATGTTTTTGCAGATGGGTATATTCTCCCCCATGGCCGGTTTCATAATGATGATAGCCCTCTATCTCATGTTCCGTAATATTACTCTTGTGATAGCCATGATGGCCGTTGCATTCCTTAGCATCATCTGGAGTATGGGGCTTTTGATCGGTGTCGGCCTGCCGGTGCATATCATGAGTTCCATGATCCCGGTCTTTCTCATGGCGATAGCCACAGACAGCGTTCATATATTCAATGAATTCTACTTCAGGTTAAAGGAGACCCGGAATAAAAAAGAGGCGATTATCGAAACAATGACGGTTGTAGGCCCACCGGTGCGATACACGGCGCTGGCGACCGCTGCCGGTTTTGCAGTGCTTGTCATAATGCACATAATCCCTGTCAGGGTATTTGGACTGTTTGTAGCCTTCGGGACTATAGTCATAAGGTTGATGAGCTTCAGTTTTATCCCTGCCCTGATGATGCTGACAAGTGATGAAAAGTTAATGACTGCTGCCGGCAGGGAAGATGAGGAGTCTGGAAGGGGGGCGTCGTGGCTTAGGAAACTGGGGGAAATAGCTTTTCACAGATACCGTACCGTTATAGTGGTCGGGGCTGTAATGATCGTTGTAGCTATAGCGGGCATAACGCAGATACGCGTAAACAACAATATGGTCTCGTGGTTTAAGAAAAGCAGTGATATAAGACAGGCTGACATGGTAATGAATGAAAGGCTTGCCGGTACTGCTTCTGCCTATATTGTTGCAGAGGGCGGTGAGATTGACTCCATGAAAAATTATAAGAACCTGAAGGCCATAGAGGAATTGCAAAGGGAGCTGGAAACAGTTCCTGTGGTCGGGAAAACCACGTCACTTGTGGATATAGTGAAGCGGATAAACAAGGTGCTTCATGGAAATGCGGATGAATATAATGTGCTTCCAACATCATCGGATGAGATAGCCCAGTATCTGTTCCTGTTCGGCATGTCGGCAAAGCCCCGGGACCTGGACAATGTTGTCACTGCTGATTATGACAAGGCAAATATGTTTATCCAGCTTAAGACATGGGATGCTGTAGCCATGCGGGGAGTACTAAAAAAGATAGGAGAATTCAAGTCATCTCATCCTGATCTGACCATACAGTTTAAGCCGGCAGGCATCTCATATTTCAATATGGTATGGAACGACGAGGTATTGTTCGACATGATCAAGGGTTTCATACTCGCACTTATTGCGGTATTTATAATCCTGGTTATTAACTTCAGGTCAATAAAGTGGGGAATGATAAGTTACATACCGCTATTATTTACCATAATCATTATTTACGGGTTCATAGGATTCATAGGCAAGGACTTTGACATGCCTATTTCTGTCCTGTCGGCATTATCCCTCGGAATGGCAGTAGATTTTGCCATACACTTCATAAGGAGATTCCAGCAGAGGTATGCCGAAGACAGGGATATTGAAAGGGCTATAATATGGACAGCGGCAAGGCCTGGAAAGGGTATAATAAGAAATGCAATACTATTTGCCTCAGCCTTTTCTGTAATGATCCTGGCGCCGCTGACCCCATATATAACAGTCGGGCTCTTCATAGCAGGGATGATGATGATAAGTTCTATCATGACGATTCTATTTTTGCCGGCTATTATCAGGATGCTGAAGGGATGGGTGGTGTAGAAGCAATGAGCAATGAGCAATGAGCAATGAGCAAAATCATCACTCATTGTTTCACCTGAAAATACCTTTCTGTCATCCCCGAATGTCTTTATCGGGGATATGGTTTAAAAGCAGATTCCCGATAAATGACTTCGGGAATGACAAGATTGAGGCAACATATTTTCATGCTCCTTTGTGGTAGAGTAGGGAACAGGCGAACAGCGGTCACCTGTTTTTCCAGTTCCCCCTCATCGAACCGTGCGTGAGGTTTTCCCTCACACGGCTCTCGGACTACCCTTCACCGTC
>JACRGZ010000101.1 GCA_016234155.1 Nitrospirota bacterium
AAAAAACATATAACAAGAAATGAATAATGAAAATTTGCCTCAAAGAACTAAAAGAGACGCAAAAAAACACTTAAACATTTTTCATTTTTTGTTTAGTGTTATTCATTATCATTAAGTTATTCAATATGCTGAGTAGTTACGTAACTTGTAGATTAATCAGCCAAATATGAGTTCAAGCTTCAAACTTTTCAGGGTATTGGGTATACCCATCTATGTCAATTACACCTGGTTTATTGTCTTCTCCCTTGTAGTATGGACACTTGCAGTTAACTATTTCCCGTATCTTGGCCCCTACTACCACCCCTTTATCAGATGGATTATGGCCATTGTTGCTTCTCTCATCCTCTTCTCTTCCATACTCCTCCATGAACTTTCCCACTCTTATATTGCACAGAGACAGGGGATCAGGATCAAGAGTATAACCCTCTTTATCTTCGGCGGCATAGCACAGATGGCCGGTGAGACGCGTAGTCCCAGAGGGGAGATGAAGATAGCCGCCGCAGGACCTGCCCTAAGCCTCTTTATTTCAGGCATATTCTGGTCAATAGCATACATGTATAAATGGAGTATGGCGACATCACCTGTATTCGCAGTATCTCAGTTTCTTGCCTATACAAACATGATGCTGGCAATATTCAATCTCATCCCCGGTTTTCCCTTAGATGGGGGGAGGATACTCAGGGCTATTATATGGGAGCGTACCGGTAACCTCGGCAAGGCAACTTTGATTACAAGCCGTATAGGTAAAGGTTTTGCTATAGTCTTGATTATTATCGGCTTATGGGATATCCTTCAGGGGGTCTTCATCAGCGGCCTGTGGTTAATATTTGTAGGGATGTTTTTACAACAGGCTGCGGATGAGGGCTACAGGCAGACATTACTGCATCGCACATTGTCATCCGTTAAGATAAGAGATATAATGCTGACTTCTGTTATCGTTGTGGATGACTCTATAACACTTGATCGTATAGTCAATGACTTCTTCTTCCGTTATCGCTTCAATAGTTTCCCTGTGGTATCAGGCAACACTATTGTAGGTATTATATCCATATACGATATTAAGGTTGTGGAAAAAGATAAGTGGTCATATACAGCCGTAAAGGATATTATGCAAACTAATATCCCGGAATTCACTATCTCACCTGAGAGAGGGGCGCTCGATGCGCTGGACAAGATGCTGGATACCCGGCGTGGCAGGCTTATAGTGCTGGAAGATGGGAAGGTCATTGGTATTATAAGCCAGCGTGACATTATGCAGGTCTTGAAGTTGAAGGCAGACCTGGGTAGTACGTAATGAATAAAAAACCGTAACTACTCAGCAGGTGTTATTTTTGATCCTCAAGAAAATGAAAAACATATAACAAGAAATGAATAATGAAAAATTAGAAAAGGATGAGTGATTTCAATAAAAAACACTTAAACATTTTTCATTTTTTGTTTAGTGTTATTCATTATCATTAAGTTATTCAATATGCTGAGTAGTAATAAAAAACTAAACATACTATACTGCTCTTCTGAAGTTACACCCTTTTCCAAGACAGGAGGCCTTGGAGACGTTGCAGGAAGCCTGCCTAATGCCCTTGCAGAGGCCGGCTGTGATGTCAGGGTCATTACACCAAAATACGCGGGGATCACCAATTCAACATACAAACTAAAGAGGGTAATTGAATCGCTCTCATTTCGTATAGGTGAAAGGAGAGAAGATGGGGGACTTTACGAGGGTAGATTACCGGATAGCAAAGTCCCTGTTTATTTTGTAAGTAATGATAAATATTTTACCAGGAAAGGGCTATATCAGGAGAGCGGAAAGGAGTATGAGGACAACCTTGAGAGATTCTCCTTTTTCTCGCGGGCAGTACTGTGTTTCATAGAAAAGCTGGACTGGCAGCCTGACATTACACACTGTAATGATTGGCAGACAGCGCTTATTCCGGTTTACTTAAAGGCCGTTGTAAGGAATAGGGAGATCGGCGCTCTATTTACAATCCACAACATAGGCTATCAGGGTCTGTTTAACAGGGGAAAATTTCCACTTACCGGCCTGGATTTGGGTATATTCAACATCGTCGGGCTTGAATATTACGGAAAGATTAATCTCCTCAAAGGAGGCATTATTTTTTCTGATATTGTGACGACGGTCAGCCCTGCTTACAGCAAGGAAATACAGACGGAAGAGTATGGATACGGACTCGACGGGGTACTTAGAGAAAAAAGAAATGACCTTTATGGCATACTTAACGGGGTAGATTATAATGAGTGGGATCCGGCAAAAGATGAACATATTGCTGTAAGGTATACCGCTAAATCAATAGTCCGGAAAAAGGCCTGCAAGAAGGACCTCCAGAAAAACTGCGGTCTGCCGGTTACAGATACGCCGCTTATAGGTATGGTATCCAGATTGGATGACCACAAGGGGCTTGACATCCTGATGGAGGCCATGGATGAACTTATGCGGCTCGAAGTCCAGATGGTTATACTCGGCACAGGCAAATCAGAATACCATGACGGCTTAAAAAGGTTTAAGGCAAAATATCCTGATAGGCTATCCGTCAATCTCTTCTTTGACAATACATTGGCGCATAAGATAGAGGCCGGTGCGGATATATTCCTTATCCCCTCTAAGTATGAACCCTGCGGCCTCAGCCAGATGTACAGCTTTAAATATGGGACTGTGCCTGTTGCACATAAGACAGGAGGGCTTGCAGATACGATCACAGATTATACCCCGTCAAATATAGCCGACAGCAGCGCCAACGGCTTTCTTTTTACTCATTACAGCAGTGGGGACCTGCTTAAGGCGCTGCTACTGTCACTCTCTATCTACAAAGACAAGAGGGAGTGGAAGAAACTTATTGCCGCAGGGATGAAGGCAGACTTCTCATGGAAACAGTCTGCAGGGGAATATGTGAGGCTGTATGAGAAGGTGGTAGAAAGGGTTCAAGGGGTCAAGGATTCAAGGGGATTTCACTTGACCCCTCGACCCCTTGAACCCTATATAATAAAAGGAGGCTTTCCATGAAAATAGGAATACTTACAGGCGGCGGTGACTGCCCTGGCCTTAACTCTGTCATCAGGGCTATTGTAAAAAAGTCGGCAAAACTGGGTCATCAGGTGATAGGTATCCGGGACGGATGGAAGGGGTTGATCAATCTTAACTTCACAAACCTTGATACGGGGGCTGCCTCAGGTATATTACACCTGGGAGGAACCATACTCGGCACATCAAGGACTAATCCCTTTGCTTCAGAGGACGACCCCCCGAAGGTTATAGATAATATAAAAAAGCTGGGACTCGATGTCCTTATTGCGATCGGAGGGGATGACACCCTTGGTGTGGCATACAAATTATACGGTATGGGAGTTAACACTATAGGGGTTCCCAAAACCATAGACAATGATCTGTCGGCTACTGACTTTACATTTGGCTTTGACTCTGCGGTAAATATTGTGATGAATGCCCTCGACAACCTCCACAGCACAGCGGAATCGCACCACCGGGTGCTTGTGGTAGAGGTCATGGGAAGGAATGCCGGGTGGATTGCAACATATGGCGGCCTTGCGGGCGGCGCTGACTATATACTTATCCCTGAGAACCCTTTCACGATCAGTGAGGTCTGCGACAGCATAAAGCGAAGACATGCATCCGGCAGGACATTCAGCATAATCGTTGCGGCAGAGGGGGCTGTTTTAGCAGAGGGTGAAACAGTAATTACAAAGGATGTGAAAAGAGATGCCTTTGGACATGTCATGCTGGGCGGCATAGGCAAGTTCTTATGCAAAGAGATAGAAGAACGGACAGGGTTTGAGTGCAGGGACGTGGTCTTAGGGCATCTCCAGCGCGGGGGAAGTCCAACTGCATTTGACAGGATACTCGCTACCCGTTACGGCATTGCGGCCGTTGACCTTATCGAGAAAAAGGACTTCGGTAAGATGGTGGCCCTCAGAGGTAACCATGTCGTTGCGGTCAGCTTGGAAGAAGGTGTCAAGAGGGCAAAGACAGTGGATATGGATGTATATGAGATAGCAAAGACATTTTTCGGATGAATAGACGTGTACATCTATACATCAGCGGCAGTGTACAAGGCGTATTTTTCAGAGACACGACACGGCAAGTAGCTCAATCTGTGGGAATTACCGGCTTTGTAAAGAACCTGAGAGATGGCCGGGTAGAGGTAGTGGCTGAAGGAGAAAATGAGGCTATCGAAAAACTGGTACAATGGTGTCACGCAGGCCCCCCCGCAGCAGTCGTCGAGTCTGTAGAAATACATAATGAACCGTATAAAGAAGAGTTCGAAATATTCGAGGTAAAAAGATCCGGATGAAAATAGACGGGGCCAATTAGTGAAAAAGATCAACTTCGCAATTGGATTGCATTTCCATCAGCCTGTAGACAACTTCGACCATGTATTTAAAGATGCATATGAGAAGAGCTACAAACCATTTATCGAAGCCCTTGAGCAATACCCGGAAATAAAGGTGACACTCCATTACTCGGGAAGCCTGCTTGAGTGGATCGAGGCAAACAGGCCCGAGTTGTTAAAGAGAATCGCCAATTTAGTTGCAAATGGTCAGGTGGAGATGATGACCGGTGGATTCTATGAGCCGATATTGTGTGTAATACCACGCAGAGACGCCATCGGCCAGATCAGCATGATGACAGAATATATAAGGAACAAATTCCATGCCGGGGCTGAGGGGATGTGGCTTACCGAGCGGATATGGGAACCCCATCTCCCGAGTATACTGCATGAGGCAGGGGTGAAGTATCTGATAATAGATGACATACACTTCCGTTACGCCGGCCTGCCTGAAGACGAGCTCTACGGCTATTATTCCACAGAAGATGAAGGGAAGGTGGTCTATCTCTTTCCTTCCAGCGAGAGGCTAAGGTATTCAATCCCGTTCAGGGAAGTCCATGAGACTATAGACTACCTTCACAGTATCGCCACAGAAGAGGGAGATCGTGTCTTAGTATATGGTGACGATGGAGAGAAGTTCGGTCTCTGGCCGGGGACTTATAACTGGGTCTACAACCAGAAATGGCTTGAGCGATTTTTCGATGCCCTGCGCAAAGAATCATCATGGATCAATCTCACAACTATCGGTGATATATCTAAAAATGTCCGCTCCCATGGCAGGGTATATATACCAACGGCCTCTTACAGAGAGATGATGGAGTGGGCGCTGCCTCCTGAGAGCGGCGGCCATTTTGAGGACGTCCTTAGAGAGGTGCGTGACAGCGGCAAAGATAGATATTATGCCCCATTTCTACGCGGTGGTTTCTGGCGAAATTTCCTTGAGAAATATCCGGAGTCCAACAACATGCACAAAAAGATGTTCCGGGTAAGCAATAAAGTGGCAGAGTTGACAGAAGGGGTCAAGGGGATTTCACTTGACCCCTTGACCCCTCGACCCCTTGACCCCTATATATATATAGGTAAGTGCGTTGCAAGAAAGGGAGAAGGGCTTCCACCAAATATATACGAGGCGTATGCAGAATTATGGCGCGGTCAGGTCAATTGCCCGTACTGGCATGGAGTATTTGGAGGACTCTATTTGGGACATTTGAGGGCAGCGGTATACAGACACCTTATAGGGGCTGAGAAGATAGCTGATAAGACAAAATATGGCAAGAATAAATGGATAACGGCAGAGAACTTTGATTTTGATTGTGACGGGAGTGATGAGTTGCTGATAACCACACCTGATCTATCCTTTGTCATTGATACACATAAAGGCGGGATGATAACAGAGCTTGACTACAGGCCTGCATCATTCAATCTCCTCAACACCCTTGCAAGGAGGCCTGAGACCTATCACAAAAGGATCTTTGCCCAGGGCAGCGGAGGCCGCAGCGGTGGGGAACCGCTTTCAATCCATGATATAACAACGTCCAAAGAGGCCGACCTGCACCTCTATCTACATTACGACTCATACCGCAGGGGGATGCTGATAGACCATTTATTCGGGGAAGGGACTACCCTGGATAATGTCATCCAGAACAGATATGAAGACTTAGGAGGATTCCCCTGGACACCTTACACCTCTTCGGTAAAGGAGATAAAGAACGGGAAGGTTATAATCCTTGAGGGTGAGGGTCTTATTCACGGGATTAAAATCAGTATAACTAAGGATATAAAGATAGATAATGTAAGCCCTGACATGGAGGTTAATTACACGATAAGGCGCTTATCGGGTGAACCAATAGATTTGTGGTTCGGTCCTGAATTTAATTTTGCCATGCTTGACGGTAGATCTGATTTTTGCAGATACTACACAGAAGGGTCATATCTTGAAGATACCTGCCAGATGAGCAGGGGAGAGAGCAAGGACATCTCATCCTTCGGCATAGAAAACAAACTCATCTCCACAAATATAGCCCTCTCCTTCTCCAACGTATGCAATCTCTGGAGATTTCCAATAGAGACCGTATCACAATCAGAAAGCGGATTCGAAAAAGAGTATCAGAGCTCTGTACTTATCCCTCACTGGAAATTCCATCTTGAAGAGGGAGAGGAATGGGGTGTAAGAATAGGACTCTCGTTTCGCCAATTGTGATCCCTTAATTACATAGCCAAATGGCACAGACCTGTTTAACACCACAAAATACCCCTATCGTGGTATTTAACAGTTATACTAAAAGCCGACAAATACATCTGATTAGTACGTCGATGATAATTCGTAAGCCTTACTTGGTAATTTATACATTGTTCAAAGATGGAGGCACTAAAGAGATGTTCACAAAAAAGCTTAAAAATATAAGGATTCGTCTGCTTATAAACAGTGCGGTTATTCTGTTATCACTTTTATGTCTCATATTGTCACTCTTTTTGGGATGGGGGGCATATAAGGAGAGAATTACAGCGATAAGGTTGTCGAAGATGAACGAGATGGCTGACAGGATTATTGCAGCAGCGGCACAGGAGGCATTGGAGCGTGGTCTGACGGCTACAGCGCTCTCAAGTAGTGATGGGGTTAGTGCCGGTGTTATAGAGAAGATACAGGAGGCTCGTGGCAGCGGGGATGCCGCGCTAAGCGAGGCCATATCCATTGCCCAGGAGATAGCGGCTAAAGAACCTGTATCCAGATTTTCCATCATCCTTTCTAACGTCACCCTGGCACATAAGAACCTTCTTGAGGCACGCAAATGGGTGGACAAGAGTCTCGAGAGTAAGGCGATGTACATAGAGCCCGGTGATTGGTTCAATAGGGTCACTGTTCTTATTGATAGTGCGGCAAGACTGCGTCAGGTGGCCTTTGCCTCCACCAAGCCGTTAGAACAGATTACCTATGATAATCTGGTATTGAAGCAGGCCGTATGGCTGATCTCTGAGAATATGGGGAGGGAGCGGGGCACAATTGGACCAATAATAGCTGCCAGAAAGTCTATTGAACCGGCCGTGATGGAAAAGCTCAAGGCATATCAGGCAGTAGTGAAATTAGGTATAGCAGATATCCTTGAACTGAAAGAGGCCAAGGGTATAGACCCCAGGGTAACACAATCCGTTGAGGTTATGGAGAATGCCATAACTCGTTTCACTGATACACGCATGGATGTTTATCAAGCGGCAGAGAGAGGGAATTACCCCATCAGCCCCAAGGAATGGATTACCATGTCTACGGAGACTATTGATAAGGTGCTTGCGGTCTCAAAGGCGGTGACTGATGTGAATAGAGAGAAGGCTGAGGAGATAATGGGGGAAAATTTTCGGGGTATGGCGGTGGCAATTGTGCAGATAGTCGGCTCGATGTTATTTATGCTTTTTGTGTTGATCCTTGTGCATGAGAAGGTAAGGCGGATTGAGAGGCTGCGCGACTCTATGGTTGAGTTATCGAGTGGTGATGGGGATCTGACTTTCAGGTTAGATACAAGTTCAGAGGACGAGATTGGTAAGACTGCAGAGGCATTTAACTCCTTTATGGATCAGCTTCATGGTATCATAAATCAGGTAAAAAAAACGACTGATCAGGTCGCCTCTGCTTCTACTGAGTTATCGGCAACGGCGGAACAGATGGCAAATGGTTCTACAGAGCAGAGCCAGCAGGCGATGCATGCGGCGTCAGCCATAGAGGAGATGAGTCTCTCTGTGACTGAAGTTGCAAAAAACGCCTCTGAGATGGCCCGCTTCTCAAAAGGGTCCAATGAGATAGCAGAGAAGGGCAGCGAAGTTGTAAAAGAGAGTGTGGCCGGTATGCAGAAGATAGCCCGCTCTGTTAATGAGGTTGCCAGGGTTATAGAGACCCTGGGGGCAAGTTCTACGCAGATTGGTGAGATTGTATCTGTGATAGACAATATAGCAGAGCAGACGAATCTTTTAGCCCTTAATGCTGCTATTGAGGCGGCGCGTGCTAAAGAGGAGGGTCGTGGGTTTGCTGTGGTAGCAGACGAGGTTCGTAAGCTCGCTGACCGCACTACAAAGGCAACATCTGAGATTGCCTCGATGATAAAGACTATACAGGCGGACATTCAGAGGACAGTGACTGTCATGAATGAGGGCACAAGTGAGGTGGAAAGTGGAGTGATGTTGGCACATAAGTCAGGAGAGGCGCTCAGGCAAATAGTTGAGGATGCCCAGAAGATAACAGATATGATACTACAAATTGCTACCACAGCAGAGGAACAGAGTTCTGTATCTTCTGAGATATCAAGGAACGTGGAAAAGATATCCTGTCTGAGCCAGGAGAACAATACTGCAGCATCTCAGACCGCCAGGGCATCAGATGACCTCCTTAACCTTGCTACAGGGCTCCAGCAGATGGTAAGCAGATTCAAGGTGTGAGACAAGTATCCTGATAAATATATCCACGACATTCGGGTCAAACTGTGTTCCGGCACATCTCCGAAGCTCGGCAATTGCAGCCTCTACAGGTAACGCATTCCTGTATGGCCTGTCAGTGGTCATTGCGTCATATGTATCTACTACCGACAGGATACGGCAGGCAAGGGGTATCAACTCTCCGCAAATGCCATCAGGGTACCCCTTCCCGTCATAAAACTCCTGATGGTGGCGTATCAAAGGCTTTAGATTTTTCAGCGTCTCAATGGGGGAGATGATCTTTTCCCCGATCTCTGCATGCCGTTTCATTATCTCAAACTCTTCTGGTGTCAGCTTCCCGGGTTTGTTGAGGATATGATCAGGTATCCCTATCTTCCCTATGTCATGTAGCAGGCACAGATATACAAGCTCCTCCTGCTGATGCACCTGCATCCCCACCTCACGGGCGATCTGTTTTGCATATTCAATCACCCTTTCCGAATGGCCGTTTGTATAATGGTCTCTCGCATCAAGGGCGCTGCTTAACGATGTTACTATCTCATAGAGAGATTGGGGGGATGAGTCGACAGAGAGCATCTTTTTCAACTGCCCTGTCAGGTCTGCCACAATCACCTGGCTGTTATCAAACCGCCGCAGGGTCTTTATGGCAAGAAATGTCTCAAATATCTTCTGATTACATACATTCAGATCCCGCGTCTCGGTGTGGTCGAAGGAAAATATCTGATCCCCACCTTTGTACTTCGCAAGGTACATCGCCTGGTCTGCAAACTGCAGCAACATGGCTGAGTCATCAGTGTGATAAAGATAGGTCCCCAGACCTATACTGATACTTACCGGCATATTCCCTTCTTTATACCCCTCTCTTATCTTCTTTATTATCCTGTTGGCTACCAACTGTCCCTGATCCTGGGATGCCTCGGGGAGGAGGCATATAAACTCATCACCCCCATAGCGGGCAACTACATCCACTGACCTTGTATTATCCTTCAGAGACCGGGCTAATTCACGCAGCGCCTTATCACCGTAATGGTGTCCATGTGTATCATTTATAGCCTTAAAGTTGTCCACATCTACCATCATTATGGAAAATGGCTTCTGTGTCCTCTGGGAACGCATCACCTCTTCCTGATAACGTTCAAGAAATGCCCTGTGATTCAGAAGATTGGTCAGCCCGTCTGTAGTCGCCTGAAGTTTTATCTGCTCATAAAGTTGTGCGTTTTTTATGGCATTAGCCGATGTGTTGGCAACGACCTGGCAGAATCTTATCTCTCTCTGGGTAAACTTATGTTTCCCCTTCCTGACCTTTAAAAACAGGGTCCCTATTATCTCTTCCTGATAGGCAATAGGTACAACTAAAAGTGATCTGATATGTATCTGATTAAGCATCTCCCTTACATCATTCATGAGGGGGTCATCGTTTATATCATCTATTACCACCGCCTCCTTGGTCTCCAGGACCCTGCATATCTCGGGATATTTCTCCAAATCTATCTGAAGATGGTCAATACCGGGATCGTCATGAGAGGCTATCACATACCCATATTTGCGCTGGCCGTCAATAAGGATTATGGAACACCTGTCTGCATAAATATACTCACCCACCTTGCTGACTATGGTCATCAGTACCTCGTTTATTTTTAGAGTGGAGGAGACACTCTTGGTTATTTCAAGTATTATCTCCAGCTCTTTTTTATCTACCAAAAGGTCTACGAGCTTAATATAGCGGCATATATGATGGGGAATGGAATTAAGGAACGATGTGATTTTCATACCCCTTACTTTTCGGATAACAAAAAAATCTCTTGACAGGGGGAAATTAACTGGTATAATTTCTATAATTCCCATCGGAATAGTAGGATTTAAATATGAGGTTTTCAGTCAAAAGCGAATACGCAGTGACAGCATTATTAGATATGGCCATCCATGCCGATAGGGGGCCTATTCATGTAAGGTCTATTGCGAGCAGGCAGGCTATCCCAGTGAGATTTCTTGAACAGGTTATGGCATCACTAAAAAAGGCAGGTATAGTAGAAAGTATCCGTGGGGCCCAGGGCGGATATGTCTTGTCACGGGACGCAAAGTCCATTAATGTTGCCCAGATAGTTGAGGCGATTGAGGGGCCCATCACTCCAATGGATTGTACTGCAGAGGCCGCTGAATACAGGTGCCTGCAGATGAAGGGATGCGTTGTCAAAGAGGTATGGGAAGATGTTAAAAGGGCTATTATAGATGTCCTGAACAGAGCGACCATAGAGGATATGTGCAAGAGAAAAAGGGAAAGAGAGGTAACAGTTATGTATCATATATAAAATACTAAATTCTAATATCTAAATTCAAAATCCAAATGTCCTAAACCGTTTTTAATTTTGAATTTACAATTTTGAATTTATTTAGGATTTAGATATTAGAGGTTCTTGCAAAAGTCTGTGTCATCCCCGAAATCTTCTATCGGGGATATGATTTTCTGTAATAAAACACTAGATTCCCGCTAAAACCATGCGGGAATGACAACATTTTTATACTTTTGCAAGAGCCTCATTAGGATTTAGGATTTAGAAATTAGGATTTTATAACCAAGAAGGGGGCATATCAATGGAAAAGAATGTTATTGAAACAGATATCCTTATCATCGGCGGAGGGACAGCAGGATGCTTAGCCGCAGTAGAGGTAAAGGAGCGTTTTCCAAATCTTAGTGTAACTATAATGGAAAAGGCGCACATAGACAGGAGCGGATGCCTTGCAGGCGGTATGAATGCCATAAACGCATACCTTAACCCCGGCGAGACACCTGAGAGCTTTACCAAGTATGTCAGGTTCGACTCATGCGGTCTGATCAGGGAAGACTTAGTGATGAGTATGGCTGAACTGTTCGAGTATTGTGTAAAAAAGGTTGAAAAGTGGGGACTTCCTATCCTGTGCGACGAAAAGGGTAACTATATCCCCCGCGGCCGATGGAATATAAAGATAAACGGTGAGTCTTTAAAGCCCATTATCGCAAAGGCGGCCAAAAATGCAGGGGCAAGAATCTTAAATTGGGTTGCGGCTACCAACTATCTAATGGTGGATGGAAAGGTTGCAGGTGCAATGGGTTTCGGCATAAGGAATGGTAATTTCTTTGTCGTGAAGGCAAAGGCAACTATAATTGCCACCGGCGGTGCCGCAGGGATATATAAACCGAACAACGCACATGATGCACAACATAAGACATGGTATTGTCCATATAACACAGGCGCAGGGTATGCAATTGGTATAAGGGCAGGGGCTGAGATGACGAGTTTTGAGATGCGCTATATCGGCCTGCGGGTCAAAGATACTATTGCGCCAACAGGTACTATAGCCCTCGGGGTAGGCGCCCCCCAGATTAACTCAAAGGGTGAAAAGTTCATGGCAACAAAATACGCCCATATCGGCGGAGACGGCGCACCCACGCCATACAGGTCACATGGTCCATTGCAGGAGATAAAAGAGGGGCGCGGTCCTGTATACTTAGACACCCGTCACATATCACCTCAGCAGGCAAGAGACCTCAAGTCTGCATTCCTCGACATGTATCCCTCTATGGTACTATACTGGGCAGCTAATGAGATCGACCCTTCCAGGGAGCCTGTGGAAGTCCAGACTACAGAGCCTTACATAGTAGGTGGGCATACCCAGTCCGGTTATTGGGTGGATATTAACCGCAAGACGACGCTTGAGGGTCTGTATGCCGCCGGTGATGTGTCCGGAGGCGCCCCTTATAAATTTGTAAGCGGCTGCTGGGCAGAGGGGGTTTTAGCCGCAAGGGATGCAGGGGAATATGTCCAAAGAATTAAACATGCGGAGATACCGGAAGAGGCTGCGAATAAAGAACAAGAGAGGGTATTTACGCCGCTCCTTAACCATACCCACAAAAAGGACGGGATAAGCTCATATGACATGGAGGTGAGACTCCAGAAGATAATGGAGGAATATGCAGGCGGTGCAGCAACATTCTATGAGGTGAATGACGAGAGGCTCCTTGTCGCTAAAAGACGTCTTTCTACCCTGCCGGACCAGTTTCAGTACCTACTCGCAGAAGACCTCCATGAGCTTATGAAGGCTCATGAGGTTATTGACAGGGTTTATGTTGCCCAGGTCCTTGTGGAACATATGTTATACAGAAAAGAGACAAGGTGGCCGGGGTACTGTACGAGGACTGACCATACAGAACGGGATGATGAAAACTGGCTTAAATTTGTAAACTCGAGGAGAGATCCGGTAACGGGTAATATTGATGTATTCACAAGGCCTTATGAGCAAACAGTGCCAGGAGACAGGTATAAGCCGAGGTAAGGTTAATAAATTAAAAATTTAAAATGTAAAAAGCAAAATTATAATTTCAAAATTGAAGTTCAAAATTCAAAATTTTGCATTTTGAATTGCAATTTTGAATTTTTATCTTTAAATTTTAAATTTCCATTGCTGATTAGTTTAAATATAAGGAGGAAATAAGATGCCGGTAATTATACATACAGACAAATGTGATGGATGTCACGGGTCAAAAAATCCGCCCTGTGTGAGGATGTGCCCCGGGGATCTTTTGATGAAAGACACGAAGAGTGGAAAGATATTGATGCGGGACCCGGCAGAATGCTGGGACTGTCTACCTTGCGTTAAGGTATGCCCACAGGAGGCCATTGAATTCAGGCTCTCTTATCAGCTCGGATTCCATACCGCAAGGTTGCTGCCGCATATACACGATACGAGGGATTTCATAACATGGGAGCTTATAGATACCAAAGGTAATGTGGATAATTTCACTATAAGGACAAAGATCCTCCCTGTTGAGCTTGACGAGAAGATAGAGGGCGTGACACCGGCGGATTACTCGATATAGGAAAGGGCATTTTCAGGTGAACCCCCATGAGCCATGGCTCACAAAGGATTATGAAAATCCCCCTTAATCCCCCTTTTTTAAAGGGGGACTTATAATTCCCCCCTTTAGAAAAGGGGGGTAAAAGTCCCCCTTTTTTAAAGGGGGATTTAGGGGGATTATGGGGTAAGGGGGGATTTGAAAGGCATTTTCAGATGAAATCAACCGAAGAAAAGGTTACAGCTATACCTCAGCACATACTTGACGAGATAGTCGCGTTTGAGGCAGAGATCGGGCGTCTGAGGCGCAAAGAGATACCTGAGGAAAAATTTAAGCGATTCAGGCTGCAGCATGGCATCTATGGCCAGCGTCAGAAAGATACGTTCATGGTGCGGGTCAAGATACCCCAGGGGGTCTTGAATCCGGAACAGTTGAAACTACTATCAGATATTGGCGACAGGTTCTCAAACAGGATCGCCCATGCAACTGCACGTCAGGATATCCAATTCCATTTTGTTAAGCTGGAGAATGTCCCCGCCATTATGCGCCTCCTTGCAGAGGAAGGGCTTACAACAAGAGAGGCATGCGGTAATACGGTCAGAAACGTCACCGCCTGCTATCTTTCGGGAATATGCCCTGATGAGCTTTTTGATGTATCACCTTATGCAAGGCTTACGACAAATTACCTTTTGCGAAACCCTGTCTGCCAGAGCCTTCCACGGAAGTTCAAAATATCCTTCTCCGGATGTTTGAAAGACTGTTCATTAGCGCCAATCAACGATATAGGCGCTGTAGCAGTTAAAAAGGGATTTAACGGGCATACACAGTCCGGTTTCAGGATATATATCGCAGGTGGACTTGGACCTCATCCACGGATAGCTCAATTATTAGAAGAATTTGTCCCTGTTGACGATCTGATCCCTTTATCAGAGGCTATATTGAGGGTCTTTGACCAGTATGGAGAGAGGAGAAACAGGAACAGGGCAAGGATGAAGTTCCTCTTAGAGAAGATCGGTTTTGAAGAATTAAGAAAACGGATCATGGAGGAATTTAAGATAGTCAAGGCATCAAAGAGATGGGCATTCACCCTGCCGCCGGAAGACACCCCGGATGACTACTTAGAGGCAGGAGCCCGGAAGGAACAGCGTCTTGTTCCTTTCGAATATACAGAAACCTTGGGTAATGGTGACCCTTATTTCCATAGATGGCGTGCCACCAATGTAATCCCGCAAAAAGAGACCGGTTATTGTGTGGCGCATATACGGTTGGTCCTGGGCGATATAACAACAGACCAGCTAAGGAGGCTTGGGGACATTACAGAGAAATATTCCCATGGCCTCATAAGGGTAACACACCAGCAAAATCTGCTTTTGAGGTGGGTAAGGAATGAAGACCTCTATGACTTATATAAGGATTTAAAGAAGGGAGACCTGGCATTAGCAGGTGTTGGCAGAATGATAGATATACAGAGTTGTCCCGGTGCAGAAACCTGCAACTTGGGCCTGACATCATCAAGACAGTTGGCTTATGCACTAAGTAAGGAACTTACCGCAAGGGATGACGCTGAGATTGAGGGTGTAAAGATAAAGGTCAGCGGATGCCCTAACTCCTGCGGCCATCATCATATAGCCGACATAGGATTCCATGGTGTGGCAAAAAAGATAGAGGGGCGTCTTGTCCCACACTATCAGTTACACCTTGGCGGTGGTGTTGGAAATGGCCGCGCTGTAATCGGGGATTCTGACATAAAACTCCCTGCAAGGAATATCCCGAAGGCGGTGTCAGAGCTTGTATCTGTATATCAGAGAGAACAATTAGAGGGAGAACAGTTTTACCAGTTCATTGAAAGGGTTGGGAGAGATTACATTCACTGCATCCTGGATAAATATATCTCCATACCGTCATTTGCTGAATCCCCCGGACACTATTCAGATTGGGGTTCTAACGCAGAATTTATTGTAAAACTCGGGGCCGGAGAGTGCGCAGGAGGGGTAGTGGATATGATAGAAGACCTATTACTGGCGGGCAGCCGTGAGGCAGCCAGGGCCACCCTCCTATTTGAGGCAGGTGAACATGATGAATCAGTTAAGTGGATAGAACGGGCTATAATATCCATTTCACGGGGGATGCTTGTGCCTTTTGGGATTGATACAGAGGTGGAAAGTGAGATCATAAGAGAATTCCAGGATAAGATAATAGATAAATGTATAGTATCAGACCGGGTTGAACCCCTGTTTGAAAATTACGGCAAACCTGAGATTAGATCCAGGATAAGTGAATTTATCTCTCTTGTTAATATCCTGGCAGGAGAAGCCCATGAGGCATATCGCCGGCTTGATGCAAACTTTAAATTCAGAAAGAGAGAAAAGGAGGAAACATAAATGCTACATTCAATTCCACATGGCGGCAAATTGATCAACCGTATTCTTCGGGGCAAAGACAGGGAGATGGCAGAGTTAAAGGCCAAAGAGCTTAAAAAAATTACATTGACATCGAGAGAGGTCTCAGACCTTGAGATGATGGCAATAGGGGCGCTGAGCCCTCTGGAAGGCTTCATGTGCAAGGATGATTATCACTCTGTCGTGGATACCATGAGGCTTACAAATGGCCTTCCATGGTCTTTACCTGTTACCCTTGCAATTTCGGAGCAGACTGCGGATAGCCTGACTCTAAAAGAGGAGGTCGCGTTAGCAGACGGACATGGTAATGCGCTTGCACTGATGACAGTGGAAGATATTTATCCTCACGACAAGGAAAAAGAGTCAGTTGAAGTATACAAGACAGACAGCCAGGAACACCCCGGAGTTAAGTATTTGTATGAAGTCGGTCCGGTTCTCATCGGGGGTAAGATCGCCCTCTTCCAGAGGCCTAAACACCAGGACTTCCTCCAGTACCGTCTTGATCCTGAGGAAACGAGGAAGCGCTTTCAGGAAAAGGGGTGGAAAAGGGTCGTTGGATTCCAGACGAGGAACCCGATCCACCGCGCCCATGAATACATACAGAAATCGGCGCTTGAGATCGTTGATGGACTCATGGTTCATCCCTTAGTCGGCGCTACAAAGGGTGATGATATACCGGCTGAGGTTCGTATGCGTTGTTATGAAGCCCTGTTTGAAAACTACTACCCTAAGGACCGGACCATTCTTGCCGTATTTCCGGCGGCAATGCGATATGCAGGGCCGAGGGAGGCTATATTCCATGCCATTTCGAGAAAGAACTACGGCTGCACGCATTTCATAGTCGGGAGAGACCACGCCGGTGTCGGAAACTATTACGGGACGTTTGATGCACATTATATATTTGATGAATTTGAAGATGGCGAGCTCGGTATAACCCCGATGTTCTTCGACCACACTTTTTATTGCAAACGATGCACGAGTATGGCATCATACAAAACCTGCCCTCACGATTCGAGTGAACATGTAACACTCTCCGGAACAAAGGTGCGTGAGATGCTGAGAAATGGCATAACTCCTCCAGTTGAATTTTCAAGGCCGGAGGTGGCAAAGATACTTATTGAGGCAATGGCAGGTGAATGAGTAGGTGGGTAAACTCATTCACTCATTCATCTGAAAATGCCTCTTTCAAATCCCCCCTTACCCCCCTTTTCTAAAGGGGGGAAGCTAATTTCCCCCTTTGAAAAAGGGGGACTTTTACCCCCCTTTTCTAAAGGGGCTGGGTTCCCGTTGCTGCGAAGCATTGCAACGGGAAGGGGGGGATTATTTTCATCCTCCTTTGTGAGCCCCGGCTCATGACGGTTCACCTAAAGAAAGGAGGTTGCTCATCGAAAAACCGGTATTGAAGATAGAAATTCCGGGTATACAGAAACTAAGGAGCGGAAAGGTGCGTGACATCTTCGACCTTGGTGACCATCTGCTCCTCGTTGCGTCAGACCGCGTTTCAGCATTCGATGTAGTCCTTCCCAATGGAATACCGGAAAAGGGAAAGGTATTAACCCGAATATCAGTCTACTGGTTTAAACAGATAGAGGATATAATACCAAACCACTTAGTCAGCGCTGATGTGGAGGACTTTCCTCCTGTCTGTCAACCTCATAGAGAGATGCTTGAAGGACGAAGTATGCTTGTAAAAAAGGCAAGACCGCTCCCTGTTGAGTGCATTGTCAGGGGTTATCTCTCCGGCTCCGGCTGGAATGAGTACAAGAAAGAGGGGACTGTATGCGGCATTAGACTCCCGGCAGGTCTGGTTGAGTCATCAAGGCTCCCGGAGCCTGTATTTACTCCATCCACAAAGGCTGATGAGGGACATGACGTCAACATAACATTCGACGAGGTAAAGAGGATAGTCGGGGGTGAGATGGCCGAAACGCTGAGGGATATAAGCCTTAAGGTTTACAATAAGGCAAGGGATATGGCGGAAAAGAAGGGGATTATTATTGCAGATACAAAGTTTGAGTTTGGCCTTCTTGATAATAAACTTATATTAATCGATGAGGTATTGACACCTGACTCCTCACGTTTCTGGTCTGTCCAGACCTATCAGCATGGAAAAGGGCAAGACAGTTATGATAAGCAGATTATCAGGGATTATCTGCTGGGCATAGGGTGGGATCAACGGCCGCCCGGGCCAGTCCTCCCCGATGAGATTGTGGAAAAGGCATCTGCACGGTATGAGGAGATAATGGATATCTTGATATCTTGTAACTACTCAGCAGGTGTTATTTTTGATCCTCAAGAAAATAAAAAACATATAACAAGAAATGAATAATGAAAAAGTAAAAAAGGATGAGTAATAGCAATAAAAAATATGATAATGTAAAGAATTGATTTCAATATTTGTGAGAAGCATAGAAACTGCACGAAAAAATAAATCGTCAAAAAACACTTAAACATTTTTCATTTTTTGTTTAGTGTTATTCATTATCATTAAGTTATTCAATATGCTGAGTAGTAACATTAGAATTTAATAATCACAATCTCCCCGATTTCAGAATTGCCCAGACAAGCCACAGTCCGAAAAAACCGGCCACAAGATAACCCACTACGCCTATCAGGGGAAACCCGAGAAAGAGGGGGCCGATCCGGGTCTGCATGATTATAGAAGAGCCTACTATTATAGCGGCAATTATAAGACTAAAGGATAATCTATTGCTTGCCTTATCTATGTGCTGCTCGAGATCTTCAAGTTTATCATGTTTCACCTCTATCTCTATACGCCCCTCCCTGATACGCCTCATAATATGATGCAGATCTCGCGGCAGGCCCCGAAGAAGGTTATTTACTTCCATGCCAATTTTTAACATATCCCTGTATATCCGTGAAGGCTCAAACAGTTTTTTCCTCAACAAGACCTCTGTATAGGGCCTCATATTCTCCGTCAAATTGAAATCAGGGTCCAGGATCCTTACTATGGATTCAACTGTCATAAATGCCTTACCAAATATCAGGAGATCTGTAGGCGCCTTTACTTGATACCGGCGGCCTAAGGATATAAGGCCGTTCATAAACCCTGCAAATGAGAACTCTTTTAACGGTACGTCATAATAACTCTCTAAAAATTCCGTCATCTCTCTCTTCAATGCCTTTTGATTAAACTCACCCGTCAGTATACCCACTTCCAGATATATCTCCATCATCTTTCCGACATCCTTCTCCATCACAGCGAGGAAAATGCCTGATAGATTGTCCACCATCTCTTCATCCATACGGCCCATTATACCGAAGTCGTGAAAACATATACGTCCGTCATCTAAGATAAATATATTCCCAGGATGGGGGTCAGCATGGAAAAAACCATGCTCGAATATCTGTTCCAAATAAGAATCGCTGAAATTCATTGCCAGGGTATGCCTGAACCTCATATCCCCGTCTATCTCGGTAACCCTTTTCCCGGGTGAGTACTCTATTGTGATGACACACCCTCCACTGAGTTCCCATATGACTTCAGGGACATATACAGTCTTTGAATCCTTAAACATGGTCCTGAACCTGTCCGCACTCCTCCCCTCAATCCTGAAATCCAGTTCTTTGCGGATAGACTGGGCAAACTCCTCTACCATACCCACCGGATCATAAAACTTGGCCTCCGGTATATACCTCTCTAACAGTCTTGCCAGGGTTAACAATATACTGAGGTCTGTCTCAATTATCTCTTTAATACCAGGCCTCTGTATCTTTACTACCACCTCTCTCCCGTCAAATAATCTTGACCTGTGGACCTGTCCAATAGATGCTGCAGCAAGCGGTTTTTCATCAAAGAAGGCGTAAAGTTTTTCTACAGGCTTCCCAAACTGTGCGAGGATTTCTCCTTTGGCATGTTCAACAGGAAACGGGGGGACATGATCCTGAAGTTTTTGCAGCTCTCTGATAAAGTCTTCCGACAGGATATCCCTTCTTAGACTCAGTATCTGTCCGAATTTAATAAAGGTGGGACCAAGGTCTTCAAGCACAAGCCTGAAACGCTCGGCGGCATTGCGGGGCATTACATCCCTTTCAGGGATACGGAATAACCGCTTCCCCAAGGGAATATGCCCCTGCAAGTTTAATCTGCCTACGATATATCCAAAGCCATATTTTATAAGGGTATTTAATATCTGGCGGACACGCTGTATATCCCTGTAAGTCTGCCTGAAATGGTAAAATGGCATAGTTTTTTATTTACACTTACTCATCCCAGCCGTACGACCACGGCATCCCCCACCAACCCATCCTGCGGGGGCTGTTCCATCTTAATATAAAACTTGCCAGCTCTTCATACTGCTCATCTGACAGAAAGTCCCGTGTCTTCAAAAGGGCCTTGACTCTGACACTGTTCAGGCTGGATTTTAATGCCTGCAATTTGTTAATACCCTCCTCTATCGCCTTCTCACTGGAACCCCTGGCCTTTAGCAAATCATCGAGATCCATCCCGGCAATCTCTATATCAGCCCTTTTCCTTAGCACCTCTTTTCTATAATCATTGTAAATCTTCCTGAATTTATTGGTCTGTTCATCTGTCAGATCGAGTCTTTCCTTGAGATCTTCCCACATGTGCATCATGGGCATACCCTTCATCGCCATAGGTTTCCCCATCATATGACCTTTCATGCCAGGCCCATCCACACATGGCGCCATCATCTCTTCCCCCTCATCTCCCATCTCCCCCCTCATGTGGGACGTATACATATCTTCTTTATCTCCTATAGCTATTGCACCACCTGCAAGTACTGCCACTGCTAAAGTAACAACAATTACACCTGTGATTAATCTCCATTTATACATAGTTTACCTCCTTCGAGGCTCTTGCAAAAGTCTATGTCATCCCCGAAATCTTCTATCGGGGATATGATTTTCTGTAATAATACAATAGATTCCCGCTTAAAACATGCGGGAATGACAGAATTATTAGACTTTTGCAAGAGCCTCCTTTGTTAATTGTTAAAGTTGACGCTGCAAAAGGGATGTAATATACTGAGCTGCTTCTTTAGTGCCCCAGTCCCTGCCCCCGTGGGCCCTTCCTATTATCTGGCCTTTGGCGTTAATAAAATAAGTGGTAGGAAGCGCCCAGACCTTATAGGAATCAGAGACCACTAAGTTAGAGTCTATAAGAGCTGGAAATGATATGTTATAATCTTTTACAAACCTGTCTACACTATCCGTATCGTCACCGGAGGCTACAGCCAATATGACAAATCCCTTTTCTCTAAATTGACGGTATAACTTTTCCATAGAAGGCATCTCTACCCGGCAAGGCCCGCACCACGTTGCCCAGAAATTAAGCATGACAACCTTCCCCTTGAAATCCTTTAAACTAACCTTTTTGTTCGCAACATCCTTCAGTGTGAAGTCATTAGCCTCCTGGAGAGTGGTATATTCCTGAATACCCATGTATGAGGCATAGTCACTGCTCCCGCCTGATGCATAGTCAAGAAAAAGGCTTAACACCAGAACTATAGGGAAAAGTATAGAAGATGATATAATTTGACATTTGGATTTTGTCATTTGAACTTTTTATGCTTGCACTATAGCACGCAGGTAATTAATGCGTCAAGGTTTAACAACTGAGATTATTTTCGCAGCAGCTCTTCGGTCACATGCACAACATCACCCACATCCTTGCTGTATCCATCCACGCCTATCTCATCGGCAAACCTCTTTGTCGTTACAGCGCCGCCTATTATAATCTTGCATGGCAGGCCTTGTTCACGAACAGCATCTCTTACAACCTTCATCTGCATCATAGTAGTAGTCATAAGGGCTGAAAGACCTATAATATCGGCATCATGGACTTTTGCTGCATGGAGTATGTCCTCACAGGGTACGTTTTTGCCGAGGTCAATAACCTCAAATCCAAAATTTTTTAACATCATGCAGCATATATTCTTGCCAAGGTCATGTATGTCTCCTCTCACAGTAGCCATAATTATGGTACCCTTCTTCTCTACCGCTCCTCTCTTTTCTATAAAAGGAGTCAGGACATCCACTCCTCTCTTCATGGCCTCTGCAGATGCAACCAAATGGGGAATGAACTTTTTTCTCTCGGCAAATAGATCACCGAGATGCCTTATGGCAGGAGTCATAATATTAAGGAATATATCACGTGGATCAATGCCTTCTTCAAGCCCCTCCTTAACCAGCATCATTATGCCATCTCTGTCTCCCTCAACAATCGCATCAAATATCTTCTCACTGGTGCTCTTTTCTTCTCTTGTCACTTTTTTCTTCTTTTCTGCTTCCCCTGTTGATAATCCCCCCTCCCCCCCTGTAGAAAAGGGGGGTAAAAGTCCCCCTTTTCTAAAGGGGGATTTAGGGGGATTAATTTCATAAAAGGCTATATATCTGCGACAACCAGTGTCCCGTCCAGCGAATAGGCTTGCAGCAATTACTACATTATGCATATCTGCATCGTAGGGGTTAACAATAGCGGCATCCAGTCCGTATCCGATAGCCATCCCCATGAATGTGTTATGTATAATCTTCCGATTCGGAAGGCCAAAAGAGACATTACTCACACCAAGGATTGTAGGGCAGCCAAGTTTTTCTTTAATAAGCCGGATCGTCTCGAGGGTCTGCGCAGAGGCCTCCTGGGCCGCTGATACTGTAAGCGCCAGGCAATCAAATATTAAATCTTCCTTTCGTATTCCATATGACATGGCCTGCTTCAAAATATCCTCTGCAATTTTTAATCTATCAATCGCCTTTTCCGGAATCTCATTACCCGCAAGGAGGACAATTACAGCAGCGCCATATTTCTTTATACCGGGGAACAGTTTTTCCATACGCTCAGGCTCAGCATTAACACTGTTCACCAGCGCCTTGCCTGCATAAACCTTAAGCCCCCTTTCTATCGCCTCTACACTTGAACTATCTATAACAAGGGGGATGTCCACGATAGTCTGAACAGACTCCACTGCGCGTCCCATGTTCCCAGACTCATCAGTCATTGGGACACCTACGTTCACGTCAAGGGCCATCGCCCCTGCCTCATTCTGGCCTCTGGCCTCTGCTACAACCATATCCATACGGCCTTCTCTAATAGCCTCGGCAAAGGCCTTCCGGCCGGTAGGGTTGATCTTCTCCCCTATTTTAAGAAAAGGGAATCCTCTCCCTATGTATACGGTTTTCGCACGGCTTGTTATCTTAAGACCTTCTGAGACAGTCTTTGGAACGGGCCTCTTACCTTTTACCTTCTGTGACAGCAGTTTTATATAATCCGGCGTAGTGCCGCAACACCCCCCTAAGATATTAACGCCGGCCTCTGCAAACTGTTCCGCATATGAGGCTATTTCTTCAGCAGAGGCAGGAAACACGGTCTTCCCCCCGACATTTGTTGGGAGACCGGCGTTAGGTTGGGCGCAGATAAAGGAATTAGTTGTTTGCGCCATCTTTTTAACCACCCCCACCATCTCTGCTGGTCCGGTAGAACAATTTACGCCAATTATATCAACACCAAGACCATCTAATACCGTCGCTGCTGTCTCAGGGTCAGTTCCCGTGTCCGTACGGCCGTCCTGTGTAAAGGTCATCAATGCAGCAATAGGAAGACCCTTGGCAGACATCTTTGCAGCCACAACAGCGGCCCTCACCTCGATCAGATCAAACATTGTTTCTATTACAATCAAATCGCATCCTGCACTTGCCAGCGCCTCCACCTGCCGGGAAAATATATCTACTGCGTCATCAAAAGATAATTCGCCGAGTGGATGGACCGTTACACCGCATGGCCCTATATCTCCGGCTACAAAAGCCCTATCCCCTGCGGCCTTGCGTGCAATCCTGACCGCTTCCTGATTAATCTCTCTTAACCTGTTTTCAGCGCCATATTCAGAAAGACGAAGGCGGGTTGAGCCGAAGGTGTTCGTAAGGATAATATCACTCCCGGCCTTTATATATTCTCTATGTACTTCAAGAACAATATCCGGTCTTTCTATATTCCATAGATCAGGGGCATAACCAGGTGGGAGTCCTCTATTCTGCAACATTACCCCCATAGAACCGTCAAGCAGCAGAACCTCATGTTTTAATCTTTGAAGCAAATTTTGCATGTTATGATGTCTCTCCATTTCATCTGAAAATCCCCTTCGTTCACCCTCCCCCTCACCCCCTCCCGTCAAGGGAGGGGGGATTATCGGCAAACTTTCATATCTCCCCTCCCCTTGCGGGAGGGGACTAAGGGGAGGGGGGATTTTCATGCTCCTTTGTGAGCCTGGGGCTTATAAGTGTTTTATTTAGTCTTCCTCTCCCAACCTATCACCGCAGAAACTGAAAATCTTGGAATCATGATGAACGACTCTGTAATGGACACCCCTATCCTCTTTGCCTCAGTCAATCGCATAATTTCCCCCTGTGCTGCAAGCGCCCAGTCTCCATAGCCGGCTGCATAGCGGAATGTCGGTTCATAACCATTTCCCCTGATGTCGCTTTCTAAGACACTGCCAACATGTTCTGCCATATAATCAGCCATCCACGCACTCACCCTATCTAAATAATAGGCATTAGTCAAACTTGTCTTGCTAATCTCTTCAATTTTTTCAACTATACTGCTTCCTATTGTACACACCAGCAAAGTGGCATAATCACAATTCTTTAAAAGTCTTACCATGTTGCGACCAACAAATAGAGAATCGCTTTCAGCAATGAGTACCCTATCAGTCATAACTTCTTTAATTTTAAATGTACGATAACAGGCCTTACCTTTTATGAGAGAATAGGCCATCTCTATTGCATTCTTTATGGAGCCGGCAATATTTTCTTCCTTTATCTCTTTTAAACTATCTATTTTGGGGATTCTAAGTTCTCTGAGTACCTTTTTCTCTTCTATAGTAAAAGGGATGTTATGTAATACAATAACTTTTCCCCTACTTTTTATCATAGTAGGGATATATTAACACAAGGTTTGGGTAAATGGGTAGACTATATCTTGAACTTCCTGGCCTGAGCCTCGAGCAGTTCGGACTGTTTGGCAAGGAGATTAACCGCTATGGCCATCTCCGCTGCTATATCTACGTTGCGTTGTGTGATACTCCGGATATCATCTATTGAATTGAAAATCTTTTGGCTCTCCTTTGTCTGCTCATTAGATGAGATAACTATCTCCTGAACTTTTGTGTTCACGCTGGTCATAGCCTCTGCGATCTGGCTGCTTCCACTCGCCTGTTCTGATGCAGCCCTTCTTACCATTTTCGATATATCCCGGATACCCTCGGTAGTTTTTACAATCCTTTGTATACCTGAATTCTGCTCCTGTGTAGCATGGACGATCTGCTTTATCATAGAGTTGATCCTGGTGATAGGTTCAGTCACTTCTTTTATACTGTTTACCTGCTGAACTGTAGATTGTTCTATTATCCTTGCCATCTCCATAGACTCTTCAGCGCTTTTAAGTATCTTTTGCAAAACAACGTCTGACTCAATGGAAAATCTGCTCCCCTCTTCCACACTCCTCATGACATCTTTTGTCAGAGTTACGGCATCTGCCACCTCTGTCTGAACATCTGCGATAAGTTGTGCAATCTCTCTTGTCGAGGCCGCAGTCTTCTCTGACAATTCCTTAATCTCATCAGCTACAACAGCAAACCCCCGTCCATGCTCTCCTGACTGGGCCGCCAGTATGGCGGCATTCAGGGCAAGGAGCCCTGTCTGATCCGTCACCTCGTCAATTATTGTAAGAATACCCCCTACCTGAGCAGAACGTGTACCGAGCTCATTGATTACCTTCGCCAATCTAACTATTGCCTCCTTGATATTCTCCATACCTTCCATTGTCTTCCGTACAGACTGGAGCCCCATTTTCGCAGCATCCTCGCTCACCTTTTCTGATAACTTGGCAGCCTTTATTGCGCTCTCCTCAACGGTATCTATAGATAAATTTATCTCCTGAATGGTGAGGACTGTCTTTTCTGTTGCATCGGCAAGTATATCTGCATGATCAGCAACCTGCTTAATAGAATCCGACATCTCCATGATTGCTGAAGTCGTTTCCTCAACAGATGTCTCTAATACGCCGGTATGATTAGCTACTTCATTAATTGACGTCTCCATCTCAATGATAGAAGAGGATGTAGACACGACCGAGGTAGATAATGAATCAATGCTGTTTGCCACATCACGTATCGAGGTATTTATACCCTCTATCGAGTTGGAAATCTTCTCTATGGATTGAGACTGCCGCTGCGCCCCGTCACTTACATTATTTGAACTAATGCCTATATGATGTGAGGCTGAGACAACATTCTTAGATGCATCCTGAATACTTTTGAGCATCTCTTTCAGATTACCCGCCATCTTTCTAAATGCATTCCCTAAAATACCCACCTCATCCTTAGAGTTCACATCTATAGTCTGCGTAAAATCCCCCTCTGCAATGGTAGTGACAGACGCAGCCATATCGAGGACAGGCCTGACAAACATCTTTACAAAAACCAGGGCTATGCCAATAGAAAAAAGGATTATTATACCTGTTATTGAAATACTTATTATCAGTATATTCCTCAATTCCGCATCAAGGGAGTTAAGCGAAACCCCTACCCGCGCAACACCCATTGCATTGCCTTCTTTCTGTAGTGTGCTGTTCGTTTTTTTCACCACCACAGGGACGATAATGTCATAAAATGAATTTATTTTAGAGATGGTATTAAGAGAAACTATAGTCTCATGGGGGAATCCGTTAACGTCAAGGGTAATTGACTTAATAATTTTTCTTACATGGAGGGGGTCCTTAAAGGCCATTTCCCTCCCCCTGACATCATAGATAATTACATAGGCTACATCCTGCCGGTTTATGACCCCGTTTATCAGGATTCCTAATATCTCAGGATCTTCCATTGCCAGTCCAAAAGTTGCATTATAGGCCAAGTCCTCTGCCAGTATCACCCCTTTTTCAACTAATTTACTATGAAGTTGTTGTTTTGTCCTTGTAATAAAGAAAGTGGCAGTGACAATACCCATGAGCAGGAATAGAAAACTCAACAGGAATATAAACTTCAGACGAATACTTCTTGAGGTGTAATTATAGAGACGATTTATAATCATAAGACAAGTCCTGATCTAGTAATCAGGTTATCGGCTGAAAATCAGGAGTGCTTAAAAAAAATGTTTCTATGCAGGTAGTCAGAATACAGTAGTCAGTAGTCAGAATACAGAATTCAGTAGTCAGAATGAGAAAAGCGGCACAGATAAAATTATCAGTAAATTATTAGAAGCATATTCTAATCTGACTACTGACTACTGACTACTGACTACTGACTACTGACAAATTACATCAAATTCTGGGGGTCGATGTCAAGCACCACAGAAATTTTTCTATTTTGCCTGAATCCCGCGCTATTATATAAATTGGTCAGAGCCCGGCGCAGGGCGACACCGCCCTGGCCCTTTATTATTATATGATAACGGTAACGATCCTTCACTCTGGCCAGGGGCGCCGGAGCTGGCCCCATATATTGGATACTTTCGCTGGAAGATTCCTTTTCCATCAGCTGGCGCACTTTATCGGCAAAGGCCTGAATTTCACCCTCATCCGTCCCCGTCATTAAAATACGGGCCAGACGCACAAAGGGAGGATATTGCATAGCCTTGCG